>PKWQ01000089.1:3544-8238 GCA_003133265.1 Acetobacteraceae bacterium | reverse complement strand
CGACTCGAAAAGCGTATTTTGCGGTCGAAATGCCGAATGACCACAAAATCCTGTGGATGATTCCCGAATCGTCGGCCCGGTGGACCGCGCGCCCACAGCTTTGTATAAGGAACGCATGAACATCGGCACCCGCATCTTTACCCTGCTCCACGGCCACCGCGTCGGGTCCGACGCCGAGGGCAACATCTATTACCAGGAGCGCAAACCGCGCCCCAACGGCCGCACCCGACGCTGGGTGGACTACGCCGGCAAGCCGGAGGCGACTTCGGTGCCGCCGGAATGGCATTCCTGGCTGCATTACACGACCGACGCGCCGATCGCGGAGAGCGCGCGCAAGCCGTGGCAGAAGCCGCATCACGCCAATGCCACCGCCACGCCCGACAGCTACCGCCCGCCGGGCCATGACTACGAGGGCGGCCAGCGCGCACGGGCCACGGGCGACTACGAATCCTGGACACCAGGAAGCTGATACCTAAAACAGCCGGGGCATAGCGCATGGCCAGCCGCAACGTCGCCGAAATGCTGACCGGTGCCGTGGTCCTGCTGATCACCGCCGGATTNNCGCATGGCCGGCGTGAAGGTCGGCACCATCGCCGATGCCCGGATCGACCAGCAGAGCTATCTGGCGGTGGTGACGCTGACCGTGCAGGACAGGCTGCAACTGCCCAAGGACAGCAGCGCCGAGGTGACCAGCGACGGCCTGCTGGGCGGCAAGTTCTTGTCGCTGACACCGGGCGGCGACAGCATGATGCTGGAACCCGGCGGGACGATCACCATCACCCAGTCCTCGGTGAGCCTTGAACAACTGCTCGGGAAGTTCATCTTCAGTGTGACCACCATGGTCAACACCGTGAAACCCGGAGAGGCCGTGAAACCTGCAACGCAGGGAGCGCCGAAGTGACCGCCCCGATCCTGAAGAACCAGCCCGCCAGGAACGCCGCCCCGACGATCTGGCCGCAAACCGACGGCACGCCGATCGCCTGCCGCGACAAGCTGAAGATGCTCGCTGAAAACCACGCCGAACTTGCCCAGACCATGCGCGACGCGTTCGAGGATGCGGTGCTGATGGGGGTGGACGAGCAGGCGATGCGGCGCATCCTGGCCGAGCTGGTCGCGGGGCTGGAGAGTCCGAAGCGGCAATCCACCCGGTGAAGCACCCGATACCCGGCCTGACGGCCAGCGTCGTGCTGGCGGGTCTGCTGCTGGCGTCCGGCGCGGGCGCCCAGTTCCTGCAACTGCCCAAGTCCGAGCCGTTGCCGCCACCATCCGCCGCGCCGTCGGCGCCGTCGGCCGCACCGCTGGCCGCACCCATGCCGCCGGTCGCCCAGGAAGCCGCGCCGCCGCCGCTCTGGCAGCCGCGCGGCACCGCAACCCTGCAGGCGCTGGACAAGGTCAATGCCAAGAGCCAGGTACTCACTGTGAAGGTCGGGCAATCCGCGACGTTCGGCACGCTGACCATCGCGGTGGCCAGTTGCATGGTGCAGCCGCCGGATCAGCCGGCGGAAGCGACGGCGTACCTCACCATCACCGACTCCACGCCCGGCCTGCTCGGCTTCAAGGGCTGGATGTTCGCCCAGCGTCCGGCGCTGTCGATGTTGCAGCACCCGATCTACGACGTGCGCGTGACCGGCTGCCAATGACGACCGCGCGTGCCGCCCTGCCGCCGCCAGCGCGCGCGGCGCTGCTGCTGGATCTGGACGGCACGCTGCTCGACATCGCGCCGACGCCGGACTCCGTCGTCGTGCCACCGGGGCTGATCGCTTCATTGCACGGCCTGCGCGCGCGGCTGGGCGACGCGGTGGCGGTGATCAGCGGCCGGCCGGTCGAGCAGGTGGACGCGCTGCTGGACGCGGCGTCCTATGCGGTGTCCGGCGAACACGGCGGCGCGACCCGCTTCGCCCCCGGCGCCATGCCCACGCACGAGCAATTGCCGAGCGTGCCCACCGACTGGCGCGAACAGGCCGCGCGGTTCGCGGCGGCACATCCCGGCGTGCTGCTGGAGCACAAAACCCGAGGCTTCGGCCTGCATTACCGCGCGGTGCCCGCGCTCGGCGCGACAGTGCATGACGCGCTCGCGGCGCTGGTCGCGGAGTCGCCGGACTTCGCCCTGTTGCAGGGGCACAAAGTGTGGGAGGTGCGCCCGCGCGGCGCCCACAAGGGCACGGCGGTCGCCGCGTTGATGGCCCGCAAGCCGTTTGCCGGCCGGCTGCCGATCTATATCGGCGACGACGTGACCGACGAGGACGCCATCGCGGTGGCAGAGGCGATGGGCGGCGCCGGACTGCGCGTCGCCGACGACTTCACCGACCCGGCCGGCGTCCGCGCCTGGCTGGCGGCGGCGGCGCGCGACGCGGATATGGAGCGTTGGCCGGAACGCTAGACCAGCGGTCCCGCCATGTAGCGCTGATAGATCGGCATCCCCAGCAGCCGATCGTACCAGGCACGCAGATGCACCATCGCCGGGCGGTCGATCTCCATGGTGAACCAGCGATGCACATGCACGCCCCAGACGATGTCGGCCAGCGTCAGATGATCGCCGGCGATGAAGGGATGCCGCGCCAGCGGCGTCTCCAGCATCGCGTAGGCCCGCGCCATCTCCACCACCGCCTTGGCAATGGCGGCGTTGTCGCGCTTCTCCGGCGGGGTGCGGACCAGGCCGAGGAACACCACCGTGGCCGGGCGGTTCAGCACCGTCTGCTGCGCATCCATCCAATGGTCGATATTGGCCCGCGCCCGCGGTTCCCGCGGCCAGAGCGGGCTGCTCGGGGCATATGCGTGACAAAGATAGCGGGCGATCGCGTTGCTCTCCCACAGGATGAAATCGTCTTCCTGTAGCGTCGGCACCAGGCCGGTCGGGTTCATCGCGCGATATTCCGCCGTGTCGGTTCGCCCGAACGGACCGCCGACATCGATCCGCTCATAGGGCAGCCGCAGTTCCTCCAGCGTCCAGATCACTTTCCGGACATTGCTGGAGGTCTCCCGTCCCCAAAGAATCCTGGCCATCGTTCCCCCCGTCATGGATGTATCGGCCGCGCCGAAGCCGCTTGCGGCGGGCAAACCCTATCGTGCTTGCGCGATGGCTGAAAGCGCGGCACATCGCAGCCATGAAGATGCCAACCACGCGGCAGGCCGCCCTGCTCGCGGCACTCGTCGCCGGATTCGCGCTCTGCTTCGCGCTCGCCTCGGAATACTGGGGCGGACTGGTGCCCTGCGCATTGTGCCTGTGGGAACGCTGGCCATATCGCGTCGCCATCGCGCTCGGCGCCGCCGGGGTGCTGCTGCCGCGCAAATGGCTGGTGGCGCTGCTGCTGCCGACGATGCTGGTGGCCGCCGGGCTCGCCTTCGTGCATGTCGGGGTGGAACAGGGATTGTGGCCGAGCCCGCTGCCCGAATGCGCCTCGCCGCTGGTCACCGGCGGCTCGATCGCCGAACGGCTGGCGCGGATGCCCGCCCTGCCGGCGAAGCCCTGCGACGAGCCGACCTATCTGATCCCGTTCCTGCCGGTGTCGATGGCGGCGATGAATTTCCTGTTTGCCCTGGCATTCGCCACCGCGCTGGCCATCTGGCTGTGGCGCGGCGGCAAGGACCGGGCATGAGCGCCGCGCCGGGCGAGACTTACTAACAGAAACGCTGCCGACCGAGGCCGGCAGCGTCCGCAACAACCAACGCGCTTGGCGCTCGGCGGCTACCCGACGATTTCCTGCTCCTTGTCCGCGCCGCCATCGTCGTCGCCCTCGGGCTTCGGCAGGGCCGGCAGCGCCGCTTCGAAGAACTCGAAATCGAGCTTGCCGTCCTTCAGCGTCACCTTCACCGAGCCGCCCTTCACCAGCTTGCCGAACAGCAATTCCTCGGCCAGCGGCTTCTTGATGTATTCCTGGATCACCCGCGCCAGCGGCCGCGCGCCGTACAGCCGGTCGTAGCCACGCTCGGCCAGCCATTCCTTCGCCGCCGAGGACATCTCGATCGTCACGTTGCGGTCGGCGAGCTGCGCCTCTAGCTGCATGACGAACTTCTCCACCACCCGGCCGACGATCTCCGGCGTCAGCGCGGCGAAGGCGATGGTCGCATCCAGGCGGTTACGGAATTCCGGCGTGAACAGACGCTTGATCGCTTCCTCGTCCTCGCCCGCGCGGCTCTCGCGGCCGAAGCCGATGGCTTCCTTCGCCAGGTCCGACGCGCCCGCGTTCGTGGTCATGATCAGGATCACGTTGCGGAAATCGACCATCTTGCCGTTGTGGTCGGTCAGCTTGCCGTGGTCCATCACCTGCAACAGGATGTTGAACAGGTCGGGATGCGCCTTCTCGATCTCGTCCAGCAGCACCACGGCGTGGGGATGCTGATCGACGGCGTCGGTCAGCAGGCCGCCCTGNNTCGGTCTTGCCGACGCCGGTGGGACCGGAGAACAGATAGTTGCCGATCGGTTTCTCCGGCTCGCGCAGTCCGGCGCGCGCCAGCTTGATCGCCGCCGCCAGCGCCTCGATCGCCTTGTCCTGGCCGAACACCATCGCCTTCAGGTCGCGCTCCAGATTGCGCAGCGTCTCCTTGTCGTCGGCCGAGACCGACTTCGGGGGAATGCGCGCGATCTTGGCGACCATCTCCTCGACATCGCGCAGGGTCACCGTCTTCCGCCGCTTGTGCTCCGGCAGCAGCATGCGCGACGCGCCGACCTCGTCGATCACGTCGATCGCCTTGTC
>PKWQ01000089.1:0-3503 GCA_003133265.1 Acetobacteraceae bacterium | reverse complement strand
ACGTCGATCTTCTGGAAACGGCGGACCAGCGCGCGGTCCTTCTCGAAATAGTTGCGGAATTCCTTGTAGGTGGTGCTGCCGATGCAGCGCAGATTGCCCGATGCGAGCGCCGGCTTCAGCAGGTTCGAGGCATCCATCGCCCCGCCCGAGGTGGCGCCGGCACCGATCACGGTGTGGATCTCGTCGATGAACAGGATCGCCCCGGCCATCGCCTCCANNGCGAGCAGCGCGCCCATGTCCAGCGCGAAGATCGTCGACTTGGCCAGCACTTCCGGCACCTCGCCCTCGACGATGCGCTTGGCCAGCCCCTCGGCGATGGCGGTCTTGCCCACGCCGGGATCGCCCACATACAGCGGGTTGTTCTTGGTGCGCCGGCACAGGATCTGGATCGTGCGCTCGATCTCCTGCTCGCGCCCGATCAGCGGATCGATCTTGCCGGCCTGCGCCTTCTTGTTGAGATTGACGCAGTAGTTGGACAGCGCGTCCTGGCCGCGCTTGCCCGGCTTCTCCTCGCGCTCCTGCTCCGGATGGTTCTCGGCCGGCCGCTCCGCGCCCTGCACCGGGCGCTGGGTGGCGCGGCCGGGCGCCTTGGCGATGCCATGGCTGATGAAGTTCACCGCGTCGAGCCGGGTCATGTCCTGCAATTGCAGGAAATACACCGCATGGCTCTCGCGCTCACTGAACAGCGCCACCAGCACGTTGGCCCCGGTCACCTCGTCGCGGCCGGAGGATTGCACATGGATCGCAGCGCGCTGCACCACGCGCTGAAAGCCCGCGGTGGGCTTGGGATCGCCCTGGCGGTCGGTGGCCAGGCCGGCAAGATCCTTGTCCAGGAACTCCGACAGATCGGTGCGGAGTTTATCGACATCGACGCCGCAGGCGCGCAGCACCGCGGCGGCATCCTGATCGTCGATCAACCCGAGCAGCAGATGTTCGAGCGTGGCATATTCGTGCTTGCGATCGCTGGCGAAGGACAGGGCGCGATGCAGCGTCTGTTCGAGGTTACGTGAAAGCATGATCTGCGACGCTCCTACGCGCTGTACCCGGGCACTCGGTCGCGGATGAACCGTTCACCGCGTGCGACCCGTATCTTGGATATGGGGCTCCCGACATCGTTCGCCACCGCTTCCATCGCCTTCCCGCCGGCAGGTCTTCCTGGCCCATCATGCCTTTTCGATGGTGCCCCATCATTCCTTTTCGATGGTGCATTGCAAAGGATGCTGGTTCTGCCGCGCCAGGTCCATCACTTGCGTCACCTTGGTCTCAGCGACCTCGTAGGTATAGAGCCCGCATACGCCGACGCCGCGGCGATGGACGTGCAGCATGATCCGGGTCGCCTCTTCCCGCGATTTCTGGAAGAAACGCTCCAGCACATGCACGACGAATTCCATCGGCGTGTAATCGTCGTTCAGCATCAAGACCTTGTACATCGCGGGCTTACGGGTCTTCGGCCTTGCCTTGACCACCACCCCCGTGTTCGGCCCCTCGTTGCCGCCGCGCTTGTCCCCGTCGCTCATCGCCTGTCGCCGCTCATTCCCAGCCGCTCGATCCTCATTGCCGTCCTTGCCCGGATGCCGCCGGTCCGCTCTTCCAGCCGTAGCGCCACAACCATATCGGAAGCCATGGTCCCGATAAAAGGGCAATACAGGCAAAGATACGGTCAATAGCGCACAAGCGCGAGCGCAAGCCGTGGCCCGGACATGAAAAAGGCCCGGGCGGGGGCCCGGGCCTCTCTCAAGCGTGACCGCGCGGGGGGGGGGAGTGCGCGGCCAGCCGAACTCAGTCAGAGCCGCTCAGGCGGCCTTGGAGAACTTCTCGATCGCCAGGCTCACGCGCGCGGAGATCGGCGCCAGCGCCTGCTCGGTCAGCTTCAGCGAGGCGTCGGTCAGCTTGGTGGTCTCGGCGACCGCCTTCTCGAGCGAGGTGCGCGTCAGGCTGGATTGCAGCTCAACCGCGTCCTTCAGCGACTTCACCGTGCCGAACGCCTTGAACAGGCTGAGCGTCTCGTCGAACGAGGCCTGCGCCGTGGCGGCGAACTGCTTGGAGATGTCCTGCACGCCGGCGGCCCAGATCTGGCCCGCCTTGGTGAAGGCCTCGAAATTGCCCTGGCCGAAAGCCATCAGCTCTTCCGTCGTCTTCATCGCCTTCTCCATGCCTTCCTGCACCTGCGCCTGGGTCTGCGCGAAGCCGGCGGTCGCCTGCTCGACGCCGCCCTTCAGGCTGGTCACGGTCTGGTCGAAACCCTTCGTCGCTGCTTCGACGGTCGTCTTCGTCTTGCTGGTCATGTCATTCTCCTGTTCCGGCGAACCGGCCGCGATCCCGAAAAACGGGATGCTCAAGCCGTCCGTCCGATTGCATGTCGTGTCGGCATCGAATTTCTTTGCTGCACTGCAGCGCGACACCTACCTAGCCATGCACGCGCAAAGGTTCAAGTGAATTTTTGTGCGCTGCACCAATTTTTCCCCGCCGCGTCGTCCAGCGCCTGCGCCGGCGGCCAGAGTCACGCGTTAACCCGTTCTGTTTTTTCTTGTTTTTCTTGGGTTTCGACTGGACAAGCGCCGCGCCGGGAACGTAGAGTCTGGCCCGTTCTTGGGGGAAGGATGAGCATGGCACCGGTTCGACGCCGCCAGCGCACGAAAATGCGCTCGATTTTCGGGGCGGTGACGATGCTGGTCCTGGCCATGGCGCTGGCACCGCGTGCCTTCGCGCAGATCGGCTCCGCCCGCTACGGCTCGATCATCGTCGATGCCCGCACCGGCAACGTGCTGTCCTCGGTCAATCCCGACGAGCTGCGCCACCCCGCCAGCCTGACCAAGATGATGACTTTATACATGCTGTTCGAGGCGCTGCGGGACCGCCGGGTCAGCCTGGACCAGCTCGTCCCGATCTCCGCGCATGCCGCTTCGATGGCGCCGACCAAGCTCGGCCTGATGCCGGGCTCGCGCCTGACAGTACAGGAAGCGATCCTTGGGTTGGTGACCAAGTCGGCCAACGATGCCGCCGCCGCGCTGAGCGAGCTGATGGGCGGCAGCGAGGACCGTTTCGCCCAGATGATGACGCTGCGCGCCCGGGCGCTCGGCATGAGCCGAACCACGTTCCGCAACGCATCGGGCCTGCCCGATCCGGACCAAACCACCACCGCGCGCGACCTCGCGGTGCTCGCCCGGCGGCTGATCGCCGACTTCCCCGGCTATTACGGCTATTTCAGCACGCCAAGCTTCACCTATCACCGCCGGGTCATCTACAACCACGACCATCTGCTGGAGAGCTATCCCGGCGCCGACGGGCTGAAGACCGGCTATACCGAGGCATCTGGCTACAATCTGACGACATCGGCGGCACGCGGCGGGGTTCGATTGGTCGGCGTGGTGCTCGGCGCCAAGTCGGGCGGAGAGCGTGATCTGCATATGGCGGCCCTGCTCGACCAGGGTTTCGAGCAGATGGACGTGCCTATATCGCGCCGGGAAGCCCGGACCGCCCGCCAGCTTCCCTCCCTGGTAAGC
>PKWQ01000468.1:2920-3113 GCA_003133265.1 Acetobacteraceae bacterium | reverse complement strand
CACGGCGCGCACGCCGCCGGCCACGGTGTTGGGGATGTCGTGCAGCTTCAGATCGAGAAAGATCGGCTTTCCCACCGCGGCGATGGCGGCATAACCGGCCGCGCCGTTGGCCAGGAAGAATTCCAGCCCGACCTTGAACATGCCGGCATGCGAGGCGGTGGCGCGGGCCCAGGCGACCGCCCGGACCGGGTCC
>PKWQ01000468.1:0-2905 GCA_003133265.1 Acetobacteraceae bacterium | reverse complement strand
GCGGCGACCGGCCGGCGGCGGCTTTCAGCTCGCGCACCTGTTCCTCCAGCATTTGCACCGCCCGCTCGGTCTGGCGCAGCTGACGGCGGCGGCGGATCTCGGACAGCCAGACGGTCAGCGCCCCCAGCAGGAAGGCGAAGGCCGCCGCGCCCAGCACCACGACCGCCAGCGGCGCCTCCACGCTCCAGTCCGTCGGCCAGAGTTCCAGCCGCGCCGATTGCCGGTTCGACAGGGCGAACAGCACCAGCAGGATCAGGAACGGGGCAGCGAACAACCAGCGCATGGCGTGGGGTCCAACCTAGCGGGCCGGCTTGCCGCGATTGACGCGCTCGCGCAATTCCTTGCCGGCCTTGAAGAAGGGCACCGCCTTCTCTTCCACCGGCACGGTCTCGCCGGTGCGCGGGTTGCGGCCGGTGCGGGCGTTGCGCCGCTTGACGGTGAAGGCGCCGAAGCCGCGCAACTCCACCCGTTCACCGCGCGCCAGCGCCCCGGTGATCTCGTCGAAAACGGTAACGACGATCAATTCCACGTCGCGGGCGGTCAGATGCGGATTTGCCGTGGCGAGCTCGGCGATCAGTTCGGACTTGGTCATGATCCAGTACCTGGCCCCAATGCTTGAACGATGGATGCCCGGCCGAAAGCAGCCTACGGACCGGTTTCCGTCATTGCTGCCCAGGCTGCCAGAGCGCCCAGGCGCCGTCAAGCGTAAGCCCTTGGGAAAAAACGCTTTTCCAAATCCCGCCGAACAGCCCCCCGATATGGCCGCCAAACGCCAGCTGCGCCAGCCCGCCGGTGGTGAGATCGTCGACCGGCAGGGTGTCGGACACGCCCTTGGTCTCCGCCAGCCAGGCGCGGGCTTCCTTCTCGCCACCGATCGCATCGATCAGGCCGAGCTTCAGCGCCTGCCGCCCGGTATAGGCCCGCCCGTCGCCCAGCGCGCGCACCCGGTCCGGGTCCATATGCCGTCCGGCGGCAACCTTCAGGACGAACTGGTCGTACATGTCCATCACCAAGCCGCGCAGCACCTCCCGCCCCTGCGGCGAGAGCGGATGCGCCAAGTTCGGCTGGTCCTTGAGCGGGCCGGAGGCGATGGCCTCGGCGGTCACGCCGAGCTTGTCGAGCAGGCCGGACACCTCCCCGGTCTCCAGCAGCACGCCGATCGAACCGGTGAGGGTGGCCTCGCGGGCCAAAATCCGCTGCGCCGGGACGGCGATCATGTAGCCGGCGGAGGCGGCGAGCCCGCCCATGACGGCGATCACCGGCTTCTTCGCCGCTACCTTGGCAATGGCGTCATGCAGGCTCTCGCCCCCGGCCATGCTGCCGCCGGGGCTGTCGATAACCAGGACCAGCGCCTTCACATGATCGCTGTCGGCGAGCTTCGTCACCGCCTCGGTCAGCTTGCGGTCTTCGCCGATCAGGCCGGCGACGGTCAGGCGCGTCACATGATCGCGCCCGACCGACAATCCTTCGCGGCCATTGAGCGCGATCATCACCGCCAGCACGACGGCCAGCACCGCCGCGCCCCGCCAAAAGAACAGGCGGCGCTTGAGGCGCCGCCTGTCCAGCAGAAGATCGGTTTCCAGGCTCACGCCGGCTTCCTACCGTTCTTGCCGTCTCAGCCCTCCGAGGGGGACTGCTGGTTCCGCCGGCGGATCGCCGCGCCGAGGATGTCGCCGAGCGAGGCGCCGGAGTCGGTGGAGCCGAATTCGGCCATGGCCTGCTTCTCCTCCTCCATTTCCTTGCCCTTGATCGTCAGCGCCAGCTTGCGCGCCGCACGGTCCACGGCGGTAACCTTGGCGTCGATCTTCTCGCCCACGGCGAAGCGGTCGGGGCGCTGGTCGGACTTGTCGCGCGCCAGTTCGGCCCGGCGGATGAAGCCGGTCAGCACGTCGCCCACCTTCACCTCGATGCCGTTCGCCTGCACCGCGGTCACCACGCAGGTGACGACATCGCCCTTATGCACGGACTCGAGCACCGAGGCGGCCGGATCGGCGGCAAGCTGCTTGATGCCGAGGCTGATGCGCTCCTTCTCCACGTCGACGTCGAGCACCTTCGCCTTGACGATCTGGCCCTTCTCGTACTTGGCCATGGCAAGCTCGCCCGCCTCGTCCCAGGACAGGTCGGACATGTGAACCATGCCGTCGATGTCCGCCGACAGGCCAATGAACAGGCCGAACTCGGTGATGTTGCGGATCTCGCCCTCGACCTCGGTGCCGATCGGATGCTCCTCGACGAACTGCTCCCACGGATTGCGCTGGACCTGCTTGAGGCCGAGCGAAATGCGCCGTTTCGAGCTGTCCACATCCAGGACCATGACATCCACCTCCTGCGAGGTGGCCACGATCTTGCCGGGATGGACGTTCTTCTTGGTCCAGGACATCTCGGAGACGTGAACCAGACCCTCGACGCCCGGCTCCAGCTCCACGAAGGCGCCGTAGTCGGTGATGTTGGTGACGCGGCCGGTGTACTTGGCGCCCGGCGGGTACTTCGCCGCCACGCCTTCCCAGGGATCGGCCTCGAGCTGCTTCATGCCGAGGCTGATGCGCTGGGTCTCCGCGTTGAAGCGGATCACCTGCACCTTGACCTGCTGGCCGATCTGCAACGCCTCGGACGGATGGTTGATCCGGCGCCAGGCGATGTCGGTGACGTGCAGCAGACCATCGACGCCGCCGAGATCGACGAACGCGCCGTAGTCGGTNNTGCCTTCCTTGAGGCCCTGGATCAGCTCGCTGCGCTGCTCGGCGCGGGTCTCTTCCAGCACGGCGCGGCGGGAGACCACGATGTTGCCGCGCGCGCGGTCCATCTTCAGGATCTGGAACGGCTGCGGGCTGCCCATCAGCGGCCCGACATCGCGCACCGGGCGGATATCGACCTGGCTGCCCGGCAGGAAGGCCACGGCGCCGCC
>PKWQ01000288.1 GCA_003133265.1 Acetobacteraceae bacterium | reverse complement strand
GATACCGACAGCTTTGTCATCGGCGCCAATGGACAGAAGGTCGTCAACGATGTGATCGCTTCCCTGCAGCAAAACCCTGTCTCGGTCGCGACGATCATCGGCAGGACCGACACGGTCGGCAGCAACGATTACAACATGCGCTTGTCGCATCGACGCGCGGACGCCGTGCGCGACGCGCTTATTTATAACGGCAACGTGGCGGCGGATCGGGTAGAGACGCGCTGGACCGGCGAGAGCCGGAAGGGCGTGCCAACGGGCAATGACGTTGCGGCAGCGTCGAACCGGGTCGTCGACATCGCCATCCATTAGCGCCGCGACAGAAGAAGCAACCGAGTTTGCCGAATCGTCCCGTCGGCGCCCGTGAACCGGACAGCGACGGGTCGCTCACTGGTGGAGACGACCATGAAACTACGACTGCTCTTTGTTCTCGTCTGTACTTTGCTGGCGGTCTCCGCCTGTGTGGTGGAACCCTTTGGCGGCGGCGGGCGTGGCGGTTATTACGAAGGCGGGCGCGGCGGTCATTACGAGGGTGGTCAGGGCCAGCACGAATATGGGCGCCGCGTATGGCGTTGACCGGGCCTCTCTGGAATGGTCGGGTTGGAATGTTCGTTCATTGTTGACCTTGGCACCATGGCTGGGGTGGCCGCCGGAGCGCCCGATAAGGAGGCTGGCAACGGCGGCCACGGCATGATCTCTGGGGTTGACGGGCGGGTAACCTAAGAGGTTTCGTCGCCGTCTGTCCTATAGGTAGGTATCGCCTTAAAAGTTGCGTCCTCGGGCGAAGCGGTTAATGGTCGCCCTTTTATTGCTCTGGACGTCCTAGAATTCTCCGCGGCCAGCTCACAGGGCCCTCGTGGGTGGCGGAAAACTCCCGGCCCGAGACCCTCTCCGGAACGCCACGATGACCGCTGATCTGATCAATGTGAATTCGAAAATATATGAACTCCATTGGGCGCGCTTTCCCGTAGAGCACAGTCTTCGCGTAACCCGGTTCCCACCACACGGGCCGCCTTCGCAGTAGGTCGTACGCGCGTTTCCGATACATCCCGTACTGAGGCATATCGGGTAACTCTTCATATTTACCCAAAACGATTATCGTGGCCCAATCCTGCGGGGTAGCCAATTCGTCAGCCTCCACGCAAACGAGCGGATTTGCGCGCATCGAGGTGATCTTTTGTCCGAGCGTTGAAAAACTATATAGACTATCGTCGCAATACACAAAATACATCGGGGTGATGTAGGGTTGCCCTTCGTGAGCACAGGCTAATCTGCCCAACCGCATACGCGCAGCAGGTCGATACTGGCTTGCCGAGTCATATCATGGATCGGCATATCGGCTACCTCGGTTGGACATCCTCGCTCGAACACACATGCTAACGGTCATATCTTCGATCATGCGACGGCGCAGAGGGCCATCCGGCCACCGGGGTGTTCCTGTCTTGAGGATTGGGCTTCGACAACCACAATCCTCTTACACAGGACACCTTCTCTCTAACCGCTCACGCCACTCCCGCGTGAGCGGGCTCGTTCAATCCCTTTTTTTAACGAGGCCTAATGGCGGGATGCAGAATACCGACCGACGACGCGGCCACGGCGGGCGTGAAAATTATCTCTTGGCTATTCGCGGTGCTACCGTGACTGGAGACTCGTTGAACGAGGGGCTCGTCGGCGTGATTCCAGGCAGCGGCCAGCGCCAATCTGGCTAACGCCGGAAGAGACCTCGAGCCCGTTTTCTTCATGATCGAGGCGCGATGGTTCTCGACCGTGCGTTGGCTGAGGCCGAGATTCGCAGCGATATTCTTGCTGGGGTGGCCGGCGAGGACCAATTCCATGATCTGCCGCTGTCGCGCAGTGAGCCTCGCGACGCGATTCGCTGCATCCTCTCGATGGGCGAACAGCTTGCTCAAAACGTCCTGTTGTTGAATCAACTCGTCCATTTGACGAAGCAGAGCCTCTTCTCGGGCGAGAGTCTCTCGCAGCCGGACTTCCACGCACTTCAGCGCGCGTTCGTAGCTCACGACCGTGCGACGCTCCGGGCTTCCGAATAGGAAGCTCTGAGCCGAGTCCGCGCTGAACGCCAAATTTCCAATGGTCATATCATCGGCCTTTCGCCGCCTAGACACCCGTAGCGGACAAAACTTTAGAAGGGGACAACCGACTTGCAATGATAAAAGTCAACCGACATTTCCCATATGGACGACCCATCCAGGCAAATCCGAGGGGCATGGCATCTCGAACGACCCGGTCCGGGAATAGGAAAAGAGTCGGTTCTGGTCTCGATGTACCCGACATGCGGTTCCTTCCCGCCGTCAAACAGGTTCTCGGGCCATTTTGCCTCACTTCGGACGCACCTTGCCCAGCGGCATAAACTCCACGGCCTCCGGCGCGCCCATCGCAGAAGCTGCTGTCTTCCGAACTGATCGCCAGTTGTAGAGAAGGCGCCGCCGAGGCTGTCATCGCTATCGGACATTGCCCCGCGGGCTGCATGGAAATTTCCTTGGCGATCCAGGCGGGACCGCACGAAACGATCGGGGTGACGTTGGTCGATACGATCGACGCACTGGCGCGTTCGGCAATCGACTGGGTGCGAGGCTGAATGAGTACATTCCGAGGCTATGCGGTCGTGTGGCGTGCGGCCACGATGGCGGCGATCAACTCCCCCTGAGATTGATCCCGTAACCCGCACTCGGTCCTGCCGTTCCTTCGAGCGGTGGGGCGTTTCTCCACCCACGTATCCGCATAAGGAGACCCCCGATGAGGAGATCACTGTTTTCGGCCGTCGCCGCGTCCGTGCTTCTGGCGGGCGTCGGGCTTGCCTCGGCCCAGACGACAACCACCACCACCAACACCTGGACGACGGATCAAGGGGCCACGATCCGCGATTACTCGACGACCCATAAATACAGCTCCTTCAGCGATCCGGCCCTGAAACCAACCATCGGCATGGAGCTGCCCGCTACCGTCACGATGTACCCGCTGCCCGAGACGATGAAGGTTCCGTCGTCCGACACCTACAGCTACAGCATCATCAACGATCGCCCCGTCGTCGTGGAGCGCACCACCCGGAAGGTGGTCCATACCTGGGAGTAACCGCTCGATCCGGAATTGATCGGTTCCCGCGTTCATAAGCTGTCAACGCCGGAGCAAAAATGCACCGGCAAGCCGAAGTAACGGTGCATCACGGATGATGACAGGAAGGCCTCCTATGGGAGGCCTTCCTGGGTCATTCCTTGGGTGGCCTGTCCGGCGGGTCGGCGGCGCGCGATGGGTTGGCCGCGGCCATGCTTTGCTTTCACCCGGAAAT
>PKWQ01000349.1 GCA_003133265.1 Acetobacteraceae bacterium | reverse complement strand
CAGGCGCATCCGCAGGGTGGTGGCAGATGGAGCTTCTTGCCAGCCTGATGCCAGCCAGCGCCATCGCAGAGCAGCAGGCAATGGGCGCCCGGGGCGACCTGGGTGCTGATTTCCTTGAGATGCTCGTTCATACCCTCGGTGTTGGCCGCCGGCATGATGATGGCGGCGCCCACACCACGGGCGGGGCAGATCGCACCGTAGAGATAGACGGAGTCATGGCGGTTATCGCGCACCATGAGCGGGCACGAACCAACCGGCGCCCAGACATAGGCGTGCGTGCCCTTCTGGCCGACACGGGCTTCGTCCTGAAACCAGATTTCGACCGGCTTGCCAGCGACGGTGGTGCTGGCGAGCAGCGCGTCCTTTACCAGGCTGACGAAGTTTTTTAAAAGCCTCCTGTGCCGCCGCATCCTTTTTCGGATGGAAGGGACGTGGCTGCAACCGCGTCAGGCCAAGCTTGCGCAGCCATTTGCCGATCGTCCGTTCGGTGACCGTGACCGTGAACCGGCGGGCCACCTCGTCACGCAAATCGACGCAGCGCCAGCGGACAACTTTGTCCGTCTCGGGATCGGGGCCTTTGATCGCCACCGCCTTCAACTCCGCCATTTGCGCCTCGCTCAGATAGCACCGACGCCCGCCGATCCGGATCGAGCAAAGCCCCGCTACCCCCTGGGCGTTGTAGCGATGCACCCAGTCCGGCAAGGTCTGCCGCTCCATTCCTGCAAGCTCCGCCGCCACTTCCCGTGAATGGCCCTCCAGGATCAGCGCCAGCGCCAACAGCCGCCGCACCTGCCCGCCGTCGTTGCTCTTCGCGGCCAAGCCACGCAGGGCCTCCGCCGTATGATCCGTCCGGCTGATCTTGACCGCCGCGCTCATCAAACCCTCCGTCGTCGTGAACCAATGACCGGAGGTAGCGAAGCGGACGCGGGGGCCGATTCCTAGCCCCCCTATGAGTCCATGCTCAGGGCAGTTGGTATAACATGACCCTCCGGCGCGGTCGTGACGGCGTGCTGGGGGTATGGATGCACCCGACGCCAGCACGACAGCGGCGATCACCGACGAGGCCGGCAAGCCGTGCTTGGCAAACCGTCGCATGCGGGCTCGGGGGGATGCCACGCACCTGTCCATCAGTTCCGACCTGGGCAAGAACGAGCCCGTCACCGAAGCGGAGATCAAGCTGATCATGGCCGCCCTCGGTGACACCATCGCCCAGATCCTCAACCCGGGTGCTTCTGAATGACGAGCCAAAACCCGCCTGGACGCCGCGTCGCGCTCTATGTCCGCGTCTCCACCACCCGCCAGGCCGACGGCGAGCTGTCGATCCCCGACCAGATCAAGCAGCGGCAGGATTTCTGTGTCGCGCGCGGACTCGCCCTGATCGAAACCTTCATCGAACCAGGCGCCTCCGCCACCGACGACAAGCGCCCCGAATTCCAGCGGATGATCGACGCCGCCACCGCTTCGGACCACCCGTTCGACATCATCATGGTCCACTCGATGTCGCGGTTCTTCCGTGAGCAGTTCCTCAGCGAATTCTACATCAGGCGTCTGCGCAAGGCTGGCGTCGAGTTGCTTTCCATCACCCAGGAATTCAAGAACGATCCGACCGGCAATCTGATCCGACAGATTCTGGGCAGCTTCGATGAATATCAGAGCCGGGAGAACGGCAAGCACACCTTGCGGGCCATGCAGGAGAACGCGCGGCAGGGGTTCTGGAATGGCTCCCATACCCCCTTCGGCTACCAGTCCGTTGTCGCGGAGCAGCGCGGGGCGAAGGCGAAGAAGGTGTTGGCGATCGACGAGGCCGAAGCCTCGGTGGTCCGGCAAATCTATGACCTGTCACTTGGCACGGCAGGCATGCCGCTCGGCGTCAAGGGGATCGTCAATCACCTCAACGCCCACGGCACGCGTCTGCGCGGCAAGCCGTTCCAGATCTCCAGCGTGCACCGGATCCTGACGGCAAAAACCTATTCCGGCGTGCTTCAGTTCAATCGCCGCAGCGCGCGCACCGGCCGGCTGAAAGATGCCGACGACTGGATCGAGATCAGTGTGCCGTCCATCATCACGGCGGACACGTTCGACCAGGTCCAGTCGAGTTTGCGGGCCCGGAGCCCCAAGCGCATAGCACCGCGCCTCGTCGGAAACCCGACGCTGCTCACCGGCATCGCCCGTTGCGCGACCTGCGATTCGGGGATGACGCTGCGTACCGGCAAGAGCGGCCGGTATCGCTACTACACCTGCGCGGGCTGTGCGCAGAAGGGCAAGACGCACTGCGCAGGCCGCAGCATCGCCATGGCGGCACTGGACGGCATGGTGCTGGAGCATCTTGCCGATCGGCTATTCACACCGGAGCGGCTGACGGTGGTTCTGGAGGCGTTCATCGCCCGCTCCGCCGGCGCCGACGATAACCGCCGCCGGCAGGTGGCCCAGGCAAGGAGGGCCCTGACCGAAGTGGCGGGCCGCATCGACCGGCTGCTCCAGATGGTCGAGCAGGGGCTGATGAGCCCAGACGATCCAGCGCTGAAGGACCGGCTGGAAACCGCGAAGGCGGCCCGCCATGCGGCCGCCGAGCGGGTGCGGTTGCTCGATCGCCCGGAGGCAGTCGGCGCCAGCTTGATCACACCCGACAAGATCCATCGCCTGGCGACCGCGCTAAGGGAGGCGATGCGCAACGGCGATGTCGCATTCCGCAAGGCCTATCTGAGGTTGTTTGTCGACCGGGTGATCGTCGGAGACGACGCCATCCGGGTGCGCGGCCCCACCGTGGCGTTGGCAAAAGCAGCCTCTACCGGCGACCTGCCGCCTGCCGGTGGAGTGGTGCCCAGTTTTGTTCTGGATTGGCGTCCCGTACGAGATTCGAACTCGTGTTACCGCCGTGAAAGGGCGGTGTCCTAGGCCTCTAGACGAACGGGACAGGACAAAAAGCCATGAAATTCAGCCCGTTAGCGCGTTCGTGCTGGTTCCTTCCAGTAGCCATTCAGTAGGCATGCAAAACCCCTGAACGCCTGATGGACAAAGCCCGTGGCACGCATCCGCTCTAACGCGGCGCTGGATACAGTCACTGGGCGACGGCGTCTAGCCCCTCCCCGATTTCCCTATTTCCCCTTGAAATTCGGCTTGCGCTTCTCGCGGAACGCCGCCTGCGCTTCCTGGGCGTCCTCGGTGAAGGACAGCGCATGGGTCGCGTTCTGCTCGAAGCGATAGCCGTCGCGCTGCGGCATGGTCGAGGTGGTGTTGTAGGACAGCTTGGCGTAGCGGATGCCGGTCGGGCTCTTCGAGGCGATCTCGCGGGCGATGCCCATCGCCTCGTCCATCAGCTTCTCGCGCGGCACCACGGCGCTGATCGCGCCCTGGCGATACAATTCCGCCGCCGGCAGCCGCCGGCCGGTGAAGAACATCAGCCGCCCGGTCGAGTTGCCGACCAGCCGTTGCAGCATCGCCGCACCGCCGGCAAGGCCGACATCGATCTCCGGCATGCCGATGGTGGCGTTGTCGGAGGCGATGATGATGTCGCAGGCGGCCATGATGCCGGCCCCGGCGCCGAGTGCCGGGCCGTTCACCGCGCAGATCACCGGCTTGAAGCATTCGCGGATGGAATTGGCGGACTCGCGCACCCGGCGCGCATGCGCCCAGTAGGCGCCGGGATCGTCGCGGCTCGGCCGTTCCTTCATGTCGGCGCCGGCGGAGAACATGTTGCCGGTGCCGGTCAGGATCGCCACGCGCACGTCGTCGCGGTCGTTGAAGCTGTCGAACGCATGCATCATCTCGTTGCGGAACTGGGAGTTCTGCGCGTTGACCGGCGGGTTGTCGATGGTAACGACGGCGATGAAGTCCGCCACGTCCAGGCGAATGGTCTCGTAGGTCATCGTTATATCCTCGGTGGGAGCGGCACTACGAACTCGGCAGTTCCAGGACGTTCTTGGCCAGCACGTTGCGCTGGATCTCGTTCGACCCGCCATAGATCGTGGCGGGGCGGGACTGGATGAACAGGCCGGTCGGGTTCAGTTCCCGGTTGCCGTCCAACGGACCGAAATTGCCGGCGTACTCGCCGGCGATCTCCAGCATCGTCTCGGTGATGCGCTGGAACAGCTCGGTCTGGTTCAGCTTCAGCATCGAGATTTCCGGCCCTGGCCGCTCGCCGCGCCGCACCTGATCGGCGAAGGTTTCATACAGCGCCTTGTGGTCGGCCAGTTCCAGGCGCAACCGGGTATAGCGCTCGCGGAAAATGGGTTCCTCCCAGACGCCCATCTTCTCGGCCAGCAGCTTGAGCCGGCTGAGCGCGTTGGAGGACTGGCGTGGCGAGCCGATGGAGATGCGCTCGAACCCAAGCAGGTTCTTCGCCATCGTCCAACCCTTGTTCACCTGCCCGACCAGGTTCTTCGCCGGCACGCGGACATCGTCGAAGAACGTCTCGCAGAACTCATCGTGCATATCGATGTTCTTGATCGGCCGGATGGTGATGCCCGGCGCGTCCATCGGGATCAGCAGGAAGCTGATGCCCTCCTGCTTCTTCGCCTGCTTGTCGGTGCGCACGAGGCAAAAAATCCAATTGGCGTCCATCGCCAGCGAGGTCCAGATCTTCTGGCCGTTCACCACGTAGTGCTCGCCGTCGAGAATGGCTTCGGTCCGCAACGCAGCCAGGTCGGAGCCGGCATTCGGTTCGGAATAGCCCTGGCACCAGATATGCTCGCCCGCGAGAATCTTCGGCAGGAAGAACGCCTTCTGCTCCTCGGTGCCGTAGCGGGTCAGCAGCGGGCCGATCATGTTCACGCCCATGTCGTTGAACCGGGCGCAGCCGTGGCGCTCGCGCTCCTCGATCATGATCAGCTGCTTGGACGCCGACAGCCCCATGCCGCCATATTCGCGCGGCCACGCCGGACAGAGCCAGCCCTTCTCGGCCAACCGGAAGTACCAGACCTTGTTCTCGTTGAAATGCAGCCGCTTCGGCGGGTTGCGTATCTGGGGCGGATAGTTCGCCGCGATCCAATCGCGCACCAGCGTGCGGAACGCGTCGTCGCCCATGTCGCTGTAGTCGTCGGGCACGCCGACTTTCACCGCGCTCATCGCGTGGCACTCCTCTCCAGTATCCTGGCTTCCTCGGTCCGCGGGTCGCCGCCATAGGGCGCATGTACCACGCGGTCGACGAAGATGCCGGGGGTATGGACATCTTCGGGCGTCAGCTCGCCCAGCGCGACGATGTGCTCGGCCTGCGCGATGGTCAGCTTCCCCGCCTGGGCCATGATCGGGTTGAAGCTGCGGCCGCTCTGCTTGAACGTCAGGTTGCCCCAGCGATCCGCCTGCCAAGCCTCGATCAGCGCCACGTCGCCGACGATCGCCTGCTCCAGCACATAGTCCCGGCCGTCGAAATTCCGCTGTTCCTTCCCTTCGCCCAGGATCGTGCCGACCGATGTGGCGGTATAGAACGCCGGCACGCCCGCGCCGCCGGCGCGGATGCGCTCGGCCAGCGTGCCCTGCGGCACCAGTTCCAGCTCGATCTTGCCCTCGGCAAATAGCGGCTCGAACCCGACGCTGGTAATGCTGCGCGCCCAGGAGACGATCAGCCGGCGCACCCGGCCCAACTCGATCAGCCGCGCGACGCCCTCGCGGCCACGGCCGATCGTGTTGGAGACGATGGTCAGGTCCTTCGCCCCCTGCTCGACCAGACCGTCGAGCAAGATGTGCGGCTCGCCGACCATGGCGAAACCGGCACACAGCACGGTGGCGCCGTCCCTGATGTCCGCCAACGCCTCGGCGACGGAACGAACGGTCTTGTCGATCATGCGAACCCCTTATGTGATACCGGGTGCCTTCGCCTCACGCAACGGCGTGCCGGCTTCGGCCAGTTTCCGTAGGAACGGCGACGGCGCCCAGCGTTCGCCGTACTGCTGATGCCAGGCGGCGATCTGGTTGTAGACCTCGCGCACGCCGATGCCGTCGGCCCAGAACATCAGCCCGCCGCGATAGCGCGGGAAGCCGAAGCCGTGCAGCCACATCACGTCGACGTCGGTGGCGCGATAGGCGACGCCTTCCTCCAGGATGCGGCACGCCTCGTTCACCGAGGAGAACAGCAGCCGGCGCAGGATTTCCTGATCGGTGAACTCCCGCTGCGCCACCCCCATCTCACCGGCGATCTGCTTGATCAGTGCCTTCACCACCGGATCGGGATAGGGCGTGCGGTCGCCCTTCTCGTATCTGTACCAGCCGGAGCCGGTCTTCTGGCCGTAGCGGCCCATTTCCACCAGCTTGTCGGCGATCGGCAGCTTGCGGTAGTTCGGGTTGGCATCCGCGCGGCGCTTGCGCCCGGCGAAGCTGACATCCAGCCCGGCCAGATCGCCCACCGCGAACGGACCCATCGGGTAGCCGAAATCGATCATCACCTTGTCGACCTGCTCGGGCAGGCAGCCCTCTTCCAGCAGGATGACCATTTCGGAGTTGAACGGCGCGCGCGAGCGGTTGGCCAGGAAGCCGTCGCAGTTGCCCGCCACGGCGGAAATCTTGCCGATCTTCTTGCCGAGCTGCATGACGGAGGCGAGCGTATCCGGCGCCGTCTTCGCCCCGCGCACCACCTCCAGCAGCTTCATCACGTTGGCCGGGCTGAAGAAATGCGCGCCCGCCACATCCTGCGGCCGCTTGGTCATCGCCGCCAGCTGGTCGATGTCCAGCGCGGAGCTGTTGGTCAGCAGCAGCGCGCCCGGCTTCATCACCTCGTCGAGCTTGGCGAAGACCGGCTTCTTCACGTCCATCTGCTCGAACACGGCCTCGATGACCACGTCGGCCTGGCTGATGTCGTCGTAGCCGGCCACCGGCTCAATGCGCGCCAGCCGGCGCTCCATCTCGTCCTGCGCCAGGCTGCCGCGCTTGACCGAGGTGGCGTAGTTGTCGCGGATGCGCTGCATGCCGCGCGCCAGCCCCTCCGCGGTGGCGTCCATGATCTTCACCGGATAGCCGAAATCGGCGAAGCTCATGGCGATGCCGCCGCCCATCGTGCCGGCGCCGATCACCGCGGCGGTACTGAAGCCACGGATCGGCACGTCCTTCGACAGGCCGGGGATCTTGGACACCTCGCGCTCGGCGAAGAAGGCGTAGCGCAGCGCCTTGGCCTCGTCGGCGTTCTCCAGTTCCCTGAACAGCTCCTGCTCGCGCTGCTCGCCCGCGACGAAGGGCAGCGTGCAGGCTGCCTCGACCGCGGCAATGCAGTTGTATGGCGCCTTCTGGTTGCGCGCGCGCCGGGCGATGCTCTTGCGCATGGCGTCGAACATGCCGGGATCGTCCTTGGCTTCGCGCAGCTTCGCCGTGCTGTTACTCACCTTCGGCAGCGGGCGGACATCGGCGATCTTGCGCGCATGGGCGATGCCGGCGGCTTCGAGGTCGGCGTCGTCGCCGATCACCGCATCGAGGATGCCATAGCCGAGCGCCTCCGGCGCCGGGACGTGGCGGCCGTTGACGATCATCTCCAGCGCCCGCTTCGGCCCGGCCAGACGCGGCAGGCGCTGCGTGCCGCCGCCGCCCGGCAGGATGCCGATCAG
>PKWQ01000150.1 GCA_003133265.1 Acetobacteraceae bacterium | reverse complement strand
TCGCCGGTGTGCAGCCAGCCGTCGCGGATCGCTGCGGCCGTCGCTGCCGGCTGGCCCCAGTAGCCGGCCATCACCAGGTCGCCGCGCAGCAGGATCTCGCCGTCCTCGGCGATCCGCGCCTCCACGCCCAGCAGCGGCGGTCCCACGGTTTCGGTACGGATGGCAAAAGGCGGGTTGACCGCGACCACCGGGCCGGCCTCGGTCTGGCCGTAGCCCTGCAACACGCGCACGCCGAGTGCCAGGAAGAACCGTCCCACCTCCGGCTCCAGCCGCGCGCCGCCGGACACCAGGGCCTTCAGCCGGCCGCCGAAGCGCGCGTGCACCTTCCGCCGGACCAGGCGTTCCAGCAGCGGGTCGAGCAGGCGGTCGAGCGGCGACAGCATTGTGCCGTCCAGCCGCTTCAGGCCGACCGACAACGCGCGTTCGAACAACAGGCGCCGCCAGGCGGGCGCGCGAGCGATCTGCGCCAGCACGCGGGCGCGGATCACCTCCAGCACGCGCGGCACCACGGTCAGGATGGTCGGGCGCGCCTCCATCATGTCGGCGCCCAGATGCTCGACGCCGCGGGCATAGACGATCTCGGCACCCAGGCTCGGCAGGAAATACCCTCCCACGGTATGCTCGTAGGCATGAGACAGCGGCAGGATCGACAGATAGACCTCGTCGCGCGGCTTTAGCTGGCGCAGCACCTCGAAGGCGCCGCGGCAGTTGGACAGGATGGCGGCGTGCGGCAGCATCACCCCCTTGGGCAATCCCCCTGTGCCGGAGGTGTAGATCAGGCAGGCGAGCGCGCCGGACGGGATCATGTCGGCCTCGGCCGCGAGATCGTCGAGCGAGGCGTCGTCGCCCACCAGCGTCGTCCAGTCCGGGCTGTCCATCGCCACCAGCAGGTCGAGCGGGCCGGCCTCGCGCAGTTTTTCGGCCAGTGCCGCAGTCCCGGCGATGGCGGCGCGCGCCCCGCAATCGCGCAGGATGTGGGCGTGATCGGCCACCATGTTGGTGGTGTAGGTCGGCACCGGGATGGCGCGGATCGCCATCAGCGCCACCTCGGCGATGGCGTATTCCGGGCGGTTGTCGGCGACGATCAGCACGCGGTCGCCCGGCGAGACCCCCGCGGCGGCCAGCCGCCGCGCCGCCGAGGCCGTCATGCGGCCGAACGTGCCCCAGTCGATGGACTGCCAGGCGCCGTCGCGGTGGTAGCGCAGCATCGGCCGGCGCGGCCAGGCGCGGGCCAGCGCCAGCATCATCGCCGCCAGATTGGGAAATTCCGGATAGGTCTGCACGTCCCCTCCCGTTTTGTTCGCCCCGCATGGTGTCGTCATGCGTTCATGGCAACCCTTTGAGCTTGCCCCCTCCTAGCCTACATGGAGGCAAACCGTACAGCATAGGATGCGCCCGCGATGCGCCATGACTCGGCCTCTGTTTCCTCCGGACCGGCGATAACGGAGGCGTCCGCCCAGGAATTGCCGTCGTGGGACCTGGGCGATCTGTATCCCGGCCCCGACAGTCCCGAGGTGGAGGCGGAGTTGTCCGCCGCGCTGGCCGAGGCCAAGGCGTTCGAGGCGGCGCATTCCGGCAGGCTGGAAAAGATGTCCGGCCGGGCGCTGGCGGCGGCGATCGGCGCGTATGAGCGGATCGAGGAGCGGCTGGGGCGGATCATGTCCTATGCCCAGCTGCTGTTTTCCGGCGATTCCACCGACGCGGCGCGGGGCAAGTTCTACCAGACCGCCAGCGAGCGGGTGACGGCGATCAGCTCGCACCTGCTGTTCTTCACCCTGGAGCTGAACCGGCTGGACGAGGAGGCGATCGAGCGCAAGTTCGCCGACGCCGAGCTGGTCCGCTGGCGGCCGTGGCTGCGCGACCTGCGGGTGTTCCGCCCGCACCAGCTCTCCGACGAGCTGGAGAAGCTGCTGCACGAGAAGGAGGTCACCGGTCCGGCGGCCTGGAGCCGGCTGTTCGACGAGACGATCGCCGGGATGCGGGTGAAGCTGGGCAGCGAGGACCTCACGGTCAGCGCCGCGCTGAACAAGCTGTCCGACACCGACCGCGCGGTGCGCGAGGCGGCTGGCAAGGCGATCGGCACCGCGTTCGGCGACAAGCTGCGGCTGTTCTCGCTGGTGACCAACACGCTGGCGAAGGACAAGGAGATCGTCGACACGTGGCGCCACTACCCGCGCCCCGGCAGCTACCGCAACCGCGCCAACATGGTGGAAGACGAGGTGGTGGATGCGCTGGTTTCCGCCGTCCGCGCCGATTTCCCGCGCCTGTCGCACCGCTATTACGCGATGAAGGCGAAATGGCTGGGGCTGGAGAAGTTGCAGCACTGGGACCGCAACGCGCCGTTGCCCGACGATGACGACCGGCTGATCCCCTGGCCGGAAGCGCGGGCGCAGGTGCTGTCGGCCTACGGCGCCTTCAGCCCCGAGCTGGCGGCGATCGGCAAGAATTTCTTCGACAAGCCCTGGATCGACGCCGCGCCGACCCAGGGCAAGTCGGGCGGTGCGTTCGCGCACCCGACGGTGCCCTCGGCGCATCCCTATCTGCTGCTGAACTATCATGGCCGCACCCGCGATGTGATGACCCTGGCGCACGAGCTGGGGCATGGCGTGCATCAGGTGCTGGCCGGGGCGCAGCAAGGCTATCTGCTGGCCAGCACGCCGCTGACGCTGGCCGAGACCGCCAGCGTGTTCGGCGAGATGCTGACCTTCCGCGCGCTGCTGGATGCCGAGACGGACACGCGCCGACGGCGAATCATGCTGGCCTCCAAGGTCGAGGACATGCTGAACACGGTGGTGCGCCAGACCGCGTTCTACCTGTTCGAGACGCGGCTGCACGATGAGCGGCGCAAGGGCGAATTGCTGCCCGAGCGGATCGGCGAGATATGGATGCAGGTGCAGACCGAGAGCCTGGGCCCGGTGTTCGAATTCAGCCCCGATTACGCCGTATTCTGGTCCTATATCCCGCACTTCATCCACTCGCCGTTCTACGTCTACGCCTATGCGTTCGGGGATTGCCTGGTGAACGCCCTGTATGCGGTGTTCCAGTCGGGCCATCCGGGTTTCCAGCAGAAATATCTGGATATGCTGCGTGCCGGTGGGACGAAGCGGCACCAGGAGTTGCTGGCGCCATTCGGGCTGAATGCGGCCGATCCGGCGTTCTGGACCCGTGGGCTGGACGTGATCGCGGGATTCATCGATGAGCTGGAAGCGGCGGCCTGACCGCGTGCCCCGGGAACAGGAACAGGACGCCTGATGGCTGACAACAGCAGCAATTTCTTCGGCGAGATCAAGCGCTTCGCCCGCACCTCGGGCGCGGTCGGCGGCATCGCCGCGCGCGTCGCCGGAGAGCGGATGTTCGGCATCAAGACCGACCGCGCCAGCCATGCCGAGGATCTGAAGACCATCCTGGGCGGGCTGAAGGGTCCGCTGATGAAGGTGGCGCAGTTCCTCTCCTCGGTGCCGGACGCGCTGCCGGCGGAATATGCGGCGGAGCTGTCGCAGTTGCAGGCCAACGCGCCGGCGATGGGCTGGAACTTCGTTCGCCGGCGCATGGGCAGCGAGCTTGGCCCACACTGGCAGGCGCGGTTCGCCGAATTCAGCCAGGAGGCGGCGGCGGCGGCCAGCCTGGGGCAGGTGCATCGCGCGCGGCTCCCGGACGGCACCGAGGTCGCCTGCAAGCTGCAATACCCGGACATGCCGAGCACGGTGGAGGCCGATCTGCGGCAGTTGCGGCTGGCGATGGCGGTCTATCACCGCATGGACAACGCCATCCAGCACGAGGAAATCTACAAGGAGCTGACCGAACGCCTGCGCGAGGAACTGGACTACACGCGCGAGGCGGCGCAGATGCGGCTGTATGCCATGATGCTGCGCGACGAGCCCAGCGTGCATGTGCCGGTGCCGATCCCCGATTATTGCACCGACCGGCTGCTGACCATGACCTGGCTGGATGGCCGCCCGCTGATGCACCGGCTGGAGGAAAACCCGCCGCAGGAGGAGCGCAACCGGATCGCCGAGGCGCTGTTCCGCGCCTGGTACGTGCCGTTCTACCGCTATGGCGTGATCCACGGCGACCCGCATCTGGGCAATTATCAGGTCCGGCCGGACGGCACGCTCAATCTGCTGGATTTCGGCGCGATTCGTGTGTTCTCGGCGCCATTCGTGCGCGGCGTGATCGATCTGTTCGAGGCGGTGCGCGACAACGACATGGCGAAGGCCCGGCACGCCTACCAGACCTGGGGCTTCACCGACCTGTCGGACGAGAAGCTGGACGTGCTTAATCTATGGGCCAAGTTCCTCTATGAGCCGCTGATCGAGGACCGGGTGCGCCGCATCCAGGAGAACGACGACACGCAATTCGGCCGCGACGTGGCCGCGCGGGTGCATGCCGGGCTGAAACGCACCGGCGGAGTGATGCCGCCGCGCGAGTTCGTGCTGATGGACCGCTCCGCCATCGGGCTGGGCGGGGTGTTTCTACGGCTGGGCGCGGAGCTGAACTGGTCGCGGCTCTATCATGGGCTGATCGCGGAATTCGACGCCGATGCGATGGCGGCACGCCAGGCGGCGGCGTTGGCCGAGGCCGGGGTGCCGCGGG
>PKWQ01000126.1 GCA_003133265.1 Acetobacteraceae bacterium | reverse complement strand
GGATCGATCAGCAGGATGTACTGCGCGTAGAACGTGCCGCAGATCGCCGTGAAGAACGCGCTGACGGCCATGGATACCAGGCGCAGCCGGAACGTGTTGACGCCGAGTGCGCGGGCCGCGATCTCGTCTTCCCGCAGCGCCCGCAGCCGCAGGCCGGTCTTCGATAGATCGAGATATTTCGACAGCGCGAACAGCAGCAGTACCAGCAGCCAGGTCACCAGCACGTAGCTACGCAATTCGGCGAAAACGAACCTCGCCGGGTCCGGGGCGGAATCGATCGACATTCCCTCCGATCCGCGCGTCAGCGAGCGTACGCTGACGGCGAGGATACGCACCACCTCGGCAAAGGCGATCGTCGCCATGGTGAAGAACGGTCCGCGCAACCGAAAGGTGACAAGGCCGAGCAGCGTCCCCACCACCGAGGCGAGCACACCGCCCGCCAGCATGCCGATCCAGGGCGACAGGCCGAAATCCAGCCGGAGAATGGTCGAGGTATAGGCGCCGATGCCGAAGAACGCGACATGGCCCACCGAGATCTGGCGGGCGTAGCCGCACAGGATGTTCCAGGACAGCGCCAGCGCCGCCCAGATCAACACCTGGTTGAGCGAATCCAGCAGGAAATTGTCGCCCGAGACAAGCACCACGGCCATGGGCGCAAGCAGCAGCAGCGCCTGGGTGCCCGGGGAGGCGAAGCGGAACACGCGCGCGCTCATTTAAGGCCCAGTTCCTCGGAACCGCGTTGGCCGAGCAGGCCCGCCGGCCGGATGACCAGCACGACGATGAACACCACGAAATACACCACCTGCTTCATCGAGGGGGCGATGAAGTAGCCGCTGAATACCTCCACCAGCCCGATCAGCACGCCGCCGAGCACGGCGCCGGGCAGGCTGCCCAGACCACCGAGCACAACCACGACGAAGGCGATCAGCGCGAACTGGAAGCCGCCACCGGGATAGACGGTATAGATCGGCATCAGCAGCACGCCGGCCAGGGACGCGATCGACACACCGAGCGCGAACACCAGCACGTAGACACGATCGACATCGATCCCCATCAGCGCGGCGGTGCGGCGATTCTGTGCCGTGGCGCGCACCGCCTTGCCGAAGAAGCTGCGCTTCAGGAACAGGTGCAACCCAAGCACCAGGGCGAACGCCAGCACGAACACCACCAGCCGCGTCAGCGGCAGATGCACCGGGCCCAGTCCGACCATGGCGTTGCTGTACGGGGTCTGGATGGACCGGTAATTGCCGCCCCACAGCACCAGCGCCAGATTCTGCAACGCGATCGACAGGCCGAGCGTGGCGAAGACCTGCACCAGCGGCGGGCTCTGCACCAGCCAGAGCACGAAACGGCGAAGCACGGTCACGCACAGCAGGAAGACGAGCGGGACGATCGCGAGGCCGGCGACGTAGGGATCGACGCCGCCGGCCTCGTGCGCCCAGTAGGCGGCGTACATCGCCAGCATCACGACCTCGCCATGGGCGAAGTTCATCACGCGCATGACGCCGAAGATCAGACTCAGCCCGACAGCGACGGCGATGTACACCGCCCCGAGCAGCAGGCCGGAGATCAACAGATCGAGATTGGCGGGCGAGAACGACATAAGGTAAAGGCTACGCCGGCCCCCGATCCGCCCAGTTCGGCAGTGGCACCATGATCGGCGCGGCGGTGGCGAAGCGTTCCGGCCACACGGTGACCAGCTGCCCGTTCTGCCATTGCAGGACCACGTTGAAAGCGCGTGTGTTCTGCCCGTCGTCGCCGAACTTGATGCCGAAGCCGAGGATGGTGCTGCCCACCGGCTCGTCCAGCGACATCGTTACCTCGCGGATTTTTTCGGGATCGAGTGAGCCGGCCTTGGGCAGGATCTTGGTCAACAGCACCGACATCGACGAGAAATGCCGGGTGGCATGCGATGCGGGGTCCTTGCCCATCTTCGCCTTGTAACGCGCCACGAACTGCCGCTGCGTCGCGGCCGCCTCGGGCACCAGCGCCTCCGGCTTGACGCCGGCGGACGGCACGTCGGCCAGCAGCACCCCATCGCCGTCCTTGCCGACGCCGCGGCGATAGTCGGGCGAGGCCTGTCCGGCGCCGATCGAGATGAAGTAGCCGGGGTTGTAGTCGGCGTTGCGCGCCTGGCGCCAGAACAGCACCGCATCGTTGAAATACTGCGTGACCGCCAGGACGTCCGGCTTCAGTTCCTTCAGCCGCAGCACCAGCGACGACAGGTCTTGCGTGCTCGCGGCATAGGGTTCCTCGGCGACCGGCGTTACCCCGGCCTGCTTCAGTTGCGCGATGAAATCGGTGCTGATGCTGCTGCCGAACGCGCTGTCCTCGTGGATGATGGCGATCCGCAAATCCTTCATCGGACGGCCGATCTTCGGCGCGAAGATCTCCTGCACCGCCTGCGCCTGCGTCTTCGCCATGGCGGCGGCGTTGTCGTTGAGGCGGAAGACGTAGCGATAACCACGCTGCGTCAGGTCGTCGGCGACGGCCGCGCCCTCGAAATACGGTATCTTGAACTGGTTCGCGGCACCGGCGATGGCGAGGGAGATCGAACTGCCATAGGTGCCCACAAGGAGTTTCAGATCCTCGCGGGTGATCAGCCGGCGTGCCTCGTTGGTGGCGTTGGCCGGTGTGGTCGCATCGGCTTCGACCAGCACGACTTTCTGGCCACCGACGCCGCCGGCCTCGTTGACCATCTCGACGGCGACCCGCGCGCCGGCCAGCGCCTCGGTGCCGAGTACGCTCAGGCTGCCCGATAGTGGATACAGCGCGCCGATGCGGAGTTCCCCGGATGCGGCGAAAGCACGTCGCGGCATGACCGGGGCAGCCATCAGGCTACCGAGGCCGGCAGCCACGCCACGGCGCGACAGCATCGCGCCTCGCTTCTGTTCCTTCACCATCCGTTCCTCCTGTTGTTTTCCCCGTTAGCCCCTGAGGTGAACACGACGACCGACGATGGCCAAATGGCAGCCACGCGGCAACCCTCCCGCACCGTCACATCTGGTTGCGCCGGCGGGCGGCATCGGTGCCGGCCAGCCGGCCGAACACCAGGCCCTTCAGCACCGAGGTCGCGCCCGGATAGTGGCGATAGAACGTGCCGATGATCTCGCCGGCGGCATACAGGCCGACGATCACCTCGCCATCCCCGTTCAGCACGCGCGCTTCCGCATCGATCTTCAAGCCGCCGAAGGTAAACACGTTGGCGGAAATGATCGGATAAGCGTGGAACGGCGGCTCGTCGATCGGCAGCGCCCAGTTCGACTTCGGCGGCCGCAGGCCACTTGTCGCCAGATGGTCGAGTTCGAGCGGGCGGTACTCGCCGGGCACGCAAGCGCCATTGTACCGCGCGACCGTGCTCTCCAGTGCCGCCGCCGGGATGCCGATGGCCGTGGCCAGTTCGGCGATGCTGTCCGCGGCGATGGGCGCCTTGTTGGTGCGGATGGACAGGCGGTAGTTCGGAATGCGTGTGTGCTTGGCGTCGAGAATGACGTAGGCGAGCCCGTCGCGCTGCTCGAAGATGCGGCGCGTCACCGGCTCGTAATGGGCGTCGACGGTGCCGGGCGCCTCGTCGACGAAGCGCGCGCCGTCCTTGTTGACCAGAATGCCGTAGGGAAACACGAACACCGAGGGCTCGGACACGCCGGAGCGCGGATCGATCGGCTCGGCATGGTAGCTGCCGAAATCGCCGCTGGTCGCCGCGCCGACATCGAGCGCCATCTGGATGCCGTCGCCGCGATTGAAGTTGGCGCCCTTGCAGATCGGGCGGAGGAACACCGCGCGCGGGCCGATATAGCGGGCCAGCATCTCGGGGTTGCCTTCGAAGCCGCCGCAGGCCAGCACCACCTGCCCGCCGAAGCGCGCCGGGCCCAGGCCACGGGTGCGGGCGAACAGCCCGGCGACCCGGCCGTCCTGATCCATGTCCAGCGCCGTCGCCGCGGTTTCATAGAAGAAGCTTACGCCGAGCTGCTCCGCCCGCGCCGCTAGCCCCTCGACCAGCGCCAGACCGCCGCCCACCGGCAGCAAGCGGGGTTGCGACTTGGTCAGGAACTGCGTCGGCAGGAAGTCGAAACGGATGCCGAACTGCTTCAGCCAGGCGATGGTCGGGCCGGCATTCTCCGCCAGCGAGCCGATGACGTCGGGCTCGACCACGCTCAGCGCCCGGGCGTAGGGCGCGCGCGCGTCGGCCGGCCGGCTAATCTCGCCGATCAGATCGGGATCGACGTAGCCGCTACTGTTCTCGGCCATTAAAGTTTCGAAGTCCTCGGTCACCTCGCTCTCGCTCCGCATGCGGAGATAGGCTTCGGTGTAACGGCTCTGGCCACCGCGCTCTTCCTTCGGCGCGCGTTCCAGCACCGCCACCCGGGCGCCCTGCTCCGCCGCCGCCGCCGCCGCCGACAGGCCAGCGACGCCGCAGCCGACAACGACGAGATCAAACGCTTCCTGTTTCATGCGCATAACTCCCGGACACCGCCGCGCCGGCCGCAGCCGTCAACCGGACCTTTCGGCTCATTGGCATTTCCCCCATTCGGCGACAATGGTCGTTGGATCGACCATACCGGAAACCAAGCCTAAACCGCTCTCCGCTCGCCTCCAATGGCCGCCGGATCGAAAACCGTACCGGATACGAGTCATTGCGCTACTTGGCGCGAAGCGGTGTACTGCCAGAATAGGGTCGGCACCGTGGGCTGAAAACGGCCGCCCCAGTGGAGAATTACGTCATGGCGATGCGCATCTGGCACCAGAGCTNNACGGCATGGCCGCCGGCACCTATCCGACCAATTATCCCGGCACCGACATCAGCCATTGCGTGGCGCAGTACCTGCACGGCACGCAGTTCCTGGCCGGCGCCCTGCAGGCGCAGAAGGACGGGTATGACGCCTTCCTGCTCTGCACCCTGCCGGAACCGGCGCTGACCGAAATCCGCAGCGTGCTCGACATCCCCGTGATCGGCTACTGCGAGAGCGCCCTGCACACGGCCTGCTGATGATCGGCGCATCGGCATCCTGTCGTTCATCNNTGGTCGAAGCGAACGTGCATCGGCACGGCTTTACCGGCCGGTTCGGCGGCATCCGTCATGTCGGTTTCGGCTTCGCGGACGTGTTGCAGGGCTTCACCGACCCGGCGCCGCTGCTGGAGCGCTTCAAGACCGCGGCACGCGCGCTGATCGCCGAGGGCGTCGACGTCATCATTCCCGGCGAAGTGCCGCTCTGCACCCTGCTGTCGCAACAGGGCCTGTCGCGGGTGGACGATGTGCC
>PKWQ01000224.1 GCA_003133265.1 Acetobacteraceae bacterium | reverse complement strand
TCGCCACCATCGGCCGGCTGCTGGGCGGGGGGTCGCGGCCGACCATCGTCGGCGTGACGATGCTGGGCGGGCTGGCGTCCTCGATCGGCTGGTCGATGGGCTGGCTGGTCGATCTGGTCGGCTGGCAGGGTACCGCGCTGATCTACGCGGCGATCAATCTGGGCGTGAACCTGCCGCTGGAGCTGTGGCTGATCCCCCGCGCGTTGCCCCTGCCACCGCCGGTGACCGACATCCGGGTTGCCGCCACCGCGCGACCGGCGGCGATGCTCGGCGTGTTCGTGCCGCTGGCGATCTTCTTCTCGCTGCGTGCGGCGATGACCACGATCTTCTCGGTGCATGCGCTGTGGCTGATGCAGGGTGTCGGGCTTTCCGCCGCCGCCGCCGTCGGCGCGCTGGCGCTGATCGGCCCGGCGCAGGTCGGCATCCGCATCGTGGAATGGTTCGTCGGTCAGCGGATTTCGCCGATGACCACCTCGCTGTTCGGTGCCGGGGCGCTGCCGGTCGCGGTCGGCTGGCTGCTGCTCGGCGGCCCGGCGGCGGCCTTCGCCGTCGTCTGGGGCATCAGCAACGGAATCCTGACCATCAGCCGTGGCCTGCTGCCGATGTATCTGTTCGGCGCTCGCGGCTATGCCACGCGGCTGGGCCAGCTCGCCCTGCCGGCGTTGCTGACCCAGGCCGCTGCGCCGACGCTGATCGCGCCGTTGGTCGCCGCCTGGCCGGCCGGGCGGGTGCTGGGCGTGCTCGGCATCGCCGGCATCGTGGCGCTGCTGTGCCTGCTGCCGCTTTGTCGCGTTCGGGCGGCCGCGCAGGATGACTGACAGCAGGCGCCTGGCCGTGGTGATCGGCTTCACCCAGACGCTTGCCTGGGCGACGACCTACTATGCGCCGGCGGTACTGATCGGCCCGGTGTCCGCCTCGATGGGCGTGTCCAGCACCGCGTTGCTCGGCGGCTATTCCTGGTCGCTGCTGGTTGCCGGCCTGTGTTCGCCGCGCATCGGCAGCCTGATCGACCGGGCCGGAGGGCGCGGCGTGCTGGCCAGCGGTTCGGTGGTGATGTCCGCCGGGCTGGCGCTGATGGCCGCGCTGCCCACCCTGCTCGGCTGGTACCTGGCCTGGACCGTGATTGGCGCCGGCATGGCGCTCGGGCTGTACGACGCCGCCTTCGCCACCATCGGCCGGCTGCTCGGCGGCCAGGCGCGGTCTTGCATCGTCGGCGCCACGCTGCTGGCCGGTTTCGCCTCCACCGTCGGCTGGCCGATGGGGGCGTGGCTGATCCATCTCTTCGGCTGGCGCACCACGCTGCTGGTCTATGTCGCGATCCAGATGCTGGTGAACCTGCCGCTGATCCTGACCCTGATCCCGCGCGCGCCGCCGCTGCCCCCGCCCGTCCCCGGCGCGGGCGTGGCGAATATCGGCGGCTTTCCGCCGGGCATGCGGCTGGCGTTCTGGCTGCTGCTGATCTTCTTCTCGGTCCGCCAGGGCATTTCCGCCGTGGTGTCGGTGCATGTGCTGGTGTTGATGCAGGGGATCGGCCTGACCGCCGCCGCCGCTGTCGGCGTCGCCGCGCTGATCGGCCCGTCGCAAGTCGGCGGCCGGGTGCTGGAGTGGGTGTTCGCCAGATGGCTGAACCCGGTGACCACCGGCTGGGTCGGCGCCGCGCTGTTGCCGCTCGGGGTGGTGGGGCTGCTGTTCGGCGGGCCGGCGGCGGGATTCGCCATCGCCTACGGCATGAGCAACGGCATCCTGACCATCAGCCGAGGCACCCTGCCGCTGCATCTGTTCGGCCCGGCCGGCTACGCGACGCGGCTCGGCAAGCTGGCGCTGCCGCAGCTGATCACCCAGGCGATCTCGCCCACTTTGTTCGCCCCGTTGATCGCCGCCTACCCGGCGGAGCGCATCCTGACCGGGATCGGGATCCTGGCGTTCCTGGTCTGGCTCTGCCTGATCCCGCTGGCCCGCATCAGGATCCGGGCCTGAGGCCGACCACTCTGGCGAGGGTCAGGCCGCGACCTTTTTCTTCAGCAGGCCCATGGCGATCAGCGTCTCGGCGATCTGCACCGCGTTCAGTGCCGCGCCCTTGCGCAGATTGTCGGAGACGCACCAGAAAGCGAGCCCGTGCGGCACCGTCGGGTCCTTGCGGATGCGGCTGACGAATACCGCGTCCTCGCCCACGCACTCGGCCGGGGTGATGTAGCCGCCGTCCTCGCGGGTATCGACGACCGTGATGCCCGGGGCGTCGCGCAGCGTCCCGCGCGCCTCGTTCACCGTGATCGGCCTCTCGAACTCCACGAACACGGCTTCGGCGTGGCCGATGAACACCGGCACGCGCACGCAGGTGGCGAACACCGCGATGTCGGGGTCGAGGATCTTCCTGGTCTCGACCACCATCTTCCACTCCTCCTTGGTCGACCCGTCTTCCATGAACTTGTCGATCTGGGGGATGCAGTTGAAGGCGATTTCCTTGGTGAATTGCTGCGGCGGATGCTGCTCATGCACGAAGCTGGCCTTGGTGTGGTGGAACAGCTCGTCCATGCCTTCCTTGCCGGCACCCGAGGTGGACTGATAGGTCGAGACCACCACGCGCTTGATCTTGAACCGGTCGTGCAGCGGCTTCAGCGCCACCACCATCTGGATGGTGGAGCAGTTCGGGTTGGCGATGATGTTGCGCTTGGCGAACTTCGCCAGGGCCTGCGGGTTCACTTCCGGCACCACCAGCGGAACGTCGTGGTCCATGCGGAAATGGGAGGTGTTGTCGATCACCACGCAGCCGGCCGCCGCCGCGCGCGGGGCATGGATGGCGGAGACCGAGGCACCGGGGCTGAACAGGCCGATATCCCAGCCGGTGAAGTCGAACGTCTCCAGGTTCCGCACCGTGAGCACGCGTTTCTCGCCGAAGGAGATTTCCGAGCCGGTCGAGCGGCCCGAGGCGAGTGCCACGATGTCCGAAATGGGAAAATCGCGCTCGATAAGGGTTTTCAGCATCTCGCGTCCGACCGCCCCGGTGGCGCCGACAACCGCGACCCTGTAGCCCATCTGATCTCTCCTGTTGCATGCCTGCGATGCACAATGGTTCGCAATGTGCGGAGCACAATGGTCCGCAGGGTGCGGAGGGTTAGCCAAGCAAGGCGGGCGGGGCAAGTTTTTCCGGTGTTGGGCTGGGTTGCGCTCGCCAGGCAACGATCCTGGCGCACGCCCTATGCGCCGCGCCGAAATCGTCCTATCTGCGAGGGGTCCAGGAACCGGAGGAAAGCCATGCGCGAGATCGGGCATTTCATCAGCGGGCGCGAAGTCGCCGGCACCAGCGGGCGCACCGCGGACGTGTTCAACCCGGCCACCGGCGAGATCACCGGCAAGGTCGCCCTCGCCTCCGCCGCCGAGGTGAACCAGGCCGTCGCGGTCGCCAATGCCGCTTGGCCGGCCTGGGCCGCGATGCCGTCGCTGCGCCGGGCGCGGGTGATGTTCAAGTTCAAGGAACTGCTGGAGCGCGACCGCCGCGAACTCGCTGCCCTGATCACCGCCGAGCACGGCAAGGTCCTGTCGGACGCCGAGGGCGAGGTGCAGCGCGGCACCGAGGTGGTGGAGTTCGCCTGCGGCATCCCGCATCTGCTGCGGGGCGAGTTCACCGAGTCCGTTGGCACCGGGATCGACGCATGGTCGGTGCGCCAGCCGCTCGGCGTGGTCGCCGGCATCACGCCGTTCAACTTCCCGGTCATGGTGCCGCTGTGGATGATCCCGGTCGCGCTGGCGTGCGGCAACTGCTTCATCCTCAAGCCGTCGGAGAAGGACCCGTCGGCCAGCCTGAAGCTCGCCGCGCTGCTGAAGGAAGCCGGCCTGCCGGATGGTGTGTTCACCGTGCTGCAGGGCGACCGCGTGGCGGTGGAGACGCTGCTGGCGCATCCCGACATCCAGGCGGTCAGCTTCGTCGGCTCTACGCCGATCGCGGAATCCGTCTATCGGGCCGGCACCGCGACCGGCAAGCGGGTGCAGGCGCTGGGCGGGGCGAAGAACCATCTGGTGGTGATGCCCGACGCCGATCTGGACGACGCCACCGACGCGCTGATGGGCGCTGCCTACGGCTCGGCCGGGGAGCGCTGCATGGCGGTGTCCGTCGCGGTCGCCGTCGGCAATGTGGCGGACCGGCTGATCGCCAAGCTGGAGCCGCGCATCCGCGCGCTGAAGGTCGGTCCCGGCACCGACCCCGAGGCCGAGATGGGGCCGCTGGTAACGCGGGAGCACCGGGAGAAGGTGAAAGGCTACGTCGATATCGGCGAGAAGGAAGGCGCGAAACTGGTCGTCGATGGTCGCGGCCTGAGCTTGCAGGGCTACGAGAACGGCTTCTTCATCGGCGGGTCGCTGTTCGACAACGTCACCACCGACATGCGGATCTACAAGGAAGAGATCTTCGGCCCGGTGCTGGCGGTGGTCCGCGCGCCGGACATGGCCAGTGCCGCGCGCATGATCAACGAGCACCAGTTCGGCAACGGCGTGGCGCTGTTCACCGCCGACGGCGGCGCGGCGCGCGACTTCGCCGCCGGGATCAAGGTCGGCATGATCGGCATCAACGTGCCGATCCCGGTGCCGATGGCGTTCCACAGCTTCGGCGGCTGGAAGCGGTCGATCTTCGGCGATCACCACATGCACGGCGCCGAGGGCGTGCGGTTTTACAGCCGCTACAAGGCGATCACCCAGCGCTGGCCGAGCGGTTCGCGCCGAGGTGCCGAGTTCATCATGCCGACGCTCGGGCGCTAGACGCCATCCAGATCCCGGCGCCGATCAGCCCGATCCCCGCCGCGTGATAGAGGCGGAAGCTCTCGCCGAGCAGCAGCACGGCGAGGATGCTTCCGAACGCCGGGACCAGATGCATGAACGGTCCGGTGCGCGCGGCGCCGATCAGTTCCACGCCGCGGTTGAAGCACAGATACGCAATGAACGACGGGAAGACCATCGTATAGCCGATCGCCAGATACGACCCGATCCCGCCCTGGATGCGCGCGCCTTCCAGCAGCGTCCAGCCATAGAACGGCAGCAGCATCAGCGACCCCAGCGCGAAGCTGGCGGCCAGGAAGCTGAGTGGATGCACCTTCGGCCGGCGGCGGAGCAGCGAGGAATACAGCGAGTAGAGCGCGATCGCGAGCAGGATCAGGCCATCCCCGGCATTCAGCGACAGCGCCAGCAGATCGGCGATCTGGCCATGCACGGTAATGGCGAGCACGCCGGAGAGCGAGATCAGCACGCCGATCCATTGTTTCGCCGCCGGCCGGTCGCGGAACAGCGCGACATCCCACATCAGGATCACCAGCGGCATCGCCGATTGCAGCAACAGGCCATTCAGCGCGGTGGTTTTGGTCAGGCCGAAATAATAGATCGTGTTGAACGAAGCGATGCCGATGGCCGACAGCGCCAGCACCATCCAGCGATGCTGGATCAGTGTCGGCATGTCGCGCTTCAGATGCGGCCAGGCGATGGGGATCACGACGCAGAACGCGCCGCACCAGCGCCAGAAGGACAGCGTGACCGGCGGGATGTCGCCGCGCACGGCGCGCCCGACGATGGCGTTGCCCGCCCAGAACAGCGCCGCCGCCGCCAGCAGCAGCCAGGCGCTGTGCCAGGTCCAAGCGCCGAGACGTCGCAGTCGCAACGGCGTCATCGGCACGCTCTGGCCCGGCCGTCATGGCTCATAACGGCAAGCTGGTGGTTCTTCCGCATCGTTCGTCCCCCAAGGCCGCCAGCATAATGAGGTGGGCGAGGTTTGGAACCCGATTGGCAACGCCCGTCGAATAAGGTTCCATCGCCGCATGATCCGGGTGGCGCTGGCAGGCGAGACCGATTGGGACGGATGGCGCAGCGCCACCCGCGCCCTGGTGCTGGCCGGCGTGCCGCCGCGGGACGTGGTCTGGTCGGTCGGCGGCGACCCCGGCGATCCGCTGCCAGCGGGTTCCGGCAGCTTCGGCGTGTCCCGCACGCTGGTCGCGCTGGCGCAGATGGCGATCCAGGCGCGCGATCCCGCCCGGTTCGCGCTGCTGCACCGGTTGGTGGCCGGCACCGACGAGGCGGCAATGACGCTCGCCCGGCGGCTCGCCTTGTCGGTGCGGGCGGAGGCGCACCGGATGCGCACGCATATTCGTTTCATGCCGCTCGATGGGCGGCATGTCGGCTGGTACGCGCCACGCCATTTCGTGCTGGAGGCGAACGCCAGGCTGCTGGCGCGGCGCTTTCCCCATCTCGCGGTCTCGGTGCTGACGCCGGACGGCGGCGCGCACTGGCAGGATAGCGAGCCCGCCTTCGGACCCGGTGCCGACCCGCCCGACGACGCGGCGCTGGCGGCGCTGTGGCGGGAACGCGGGGCGGCGTTGCTGCATGCCGCGCGCCCGGGCTCGGCGATTCCGGAAGCCGAGGCGCTGGACG
>PKWQ01000255.1 GCA_003133265.1 Acetobacteraceae bacterium | reverse complement strand
ATGCTCGAAATCGTCGCCGGTGTTGGCAACGATCAGCAGATCCTCGGCCGGCAGCACGCGGCTGAGGCCGAGCGCCAGCTTGGCGCCGCCGACCCCGCCGGACAGCGCGACGACCAGTCCGCGCGTCGAACTCACCGGAACAGATCCTCCTGCGGCGGGCGGATCAGGTCGCTGGCCGGCGCATCCGGTGCGGACCAGCGCAGGCCGCGCACCAGCACCACCGGGCGGGCCTCGTCGGCCTGGCCTTGCAGCAGCGAGGCGGCGGCGGCGATCTCGTCGGCATAGCCGATGATGCTGACCTCCAGGGTGCGGCCGAACAGATCGGGCTTGCCGCGCAGATCGATCACCGCCGGCAGGCCCGCCGCGCCGATCGCCACGCCCACCGTACCGCGACGCCAGGCGCGGCCGAAACTGTCGCTGACGATCACCGCCAGCGCGACGCCGAAACGGGCAGACAACCGCGCACGCAACGCCTCGGCGCTGGCATCGGGATCGAGCGGCAGCAGCAGCGCGCGATGCACCCCGTCCTGCGGCGCGACGTTGGACTGATCGACGCCGGCATTGGCCATGACATAGCCCAGCTTGTGCTCGACGATGATCAGGTTCGGCCGGGCGCGCACCACACGCCGGGACTCCGACAGCACGATCTCGACCAGACGCGGGTCCTTGCCGATCTCGGCGCCGAGCTTCACCGCCTCGTCCGACGGGCGCACCGTGGCGACGTCGACGATGCGGCCCTCGGCCTTGGAGACGATCTTCTGCGCCACCACCAGCACGTCGCCGGCATGCGGAACCAGCCGGTTGCGCTCCAGCGCCGCGCCCAGCAGTTCGGCCAGATCGTCGCCCGGCTGCACCATCGGCAGCCCAGGCACGGCGGTAAGCTCAACCGAGCCGGATCGGGTCATACCCTGTCTCGCATGGGGCCGCTGTCAGCCGAAGCGGGCGCGCAACAGGGGCAGCACCTTCTCGGCATACAGCTTCAGGAAGCGCGGCTGATCCGGCCCCGGCGCGTGGAACACCAGATGGCGGAACCCGAGATCGACGTAGTATTTGATCTTCTCCACATGCTCTTCCGGATCGTTCGAAACGATCCAACGGCGCGCGGTGCGCTCCAGCGGCAGCGCGTCGGCCAGCCGCTCCATTTCCACCGGGTCCTCGACCGTCATCTTCTCCTCGGCCGTCAGCGCCAGCGCCGCCCAGTGGCGGGTATCTTCCAACGCCTTCTGCTTGTCGGTGTCGAAGGACACCTTCACCTCGATCATCTGATCGTAGGCGCTGCCGGCACGGCCGGAATCGGTCAGCCCCTGGGCGACGTTGGGCAGCAGCGTCTCGGTATACAGTTCGCGCGCCTTGCCGGAGGTGCAGATGAAGCCGTCCGCCTGCCGCCCGGCATATTTCGCCACCAGCGCCCCGGCGGCTGCGACATAGATCGGCACCATCTGCTCCGGGCGGTCGTAGATCGTGGCGTTCTCGGTCTTGTAGTAAGTGCCGTCGAAGGTCACGCGCTGTTCCGACCACAGCTTGCGCATCAGCACCACGGACTCGCGCAGCCGGGCGAAACGCTCCTTGAACTCCGGCCACTGGATGCCGGTGGCGGGCACCTCGTTCAGCGATTCGCCGGTGCCGATGCCGAGGATGACGCGCCCCGGGAACATCGCCCCCAGCGTGCCGAACGCCTGGGCGACGACGGAGGGGTGATAGCGGAAGGTGGGCGTCAGCACGGAGGTGCCGATCACGACGCGCGAGGTGCGCGCGCCGAGCGCGCCCATCCAGGCCATGGAGAACGGCGCGTGGCCGTCGGTGTGCTTCCAGGGCTGGAAATGGTCGCTGACCCACACCGAATCGAAGCCCACCTGTTCGGCCAGGCAGGAGAATTCCAGCAATCGGGTCGGCGCGAACTGCTCCGCCGATGCCTTATATCCCAGCTTGATCATCCGCATTCTCCCTTCCCGCCACCGGACAGGCCGGCCCGGTCCCGATGGGATGTTAGGTCAGGATCGCGACCGCCACCACTGGGGGCCACCACTGGAGGCAGCGGCGTCGGGAACGGCGGCTTTGCCAAGGCTTCACTCCCGGCGTTAGTTTCGACGATCGGCGGAGGGCGGCATGGCGACACACGGGCAGCATTCGGACAGCGGGGACACCCCGGACCAGCGGCAGGTCCGTTCCTCGGTCTGCCCGCACGATTGCCCCTCGACCTGCGCGCTAGAGGTGGAGGTGCTGGACGGTGCGCGCATCGGCGCGGTGCGCGGCGCGGCGGCGAACAGCTACACCGCCGGCGTGATCTGCGCCAAGGTCGCGCGCTACGCCGAGCGCATCCACCACCCCGACCGGCTGACGCATCCGCTGCTGCGCACCGGACCGAAGGGCTCCGGGCAGTTCCGCCGGATCGGCTGGGACGAGGCGCTGGACCGCGCCGCCGAGGCGTTCGCGGCGGCAACCGCCAGGCACGGCAGCGAGTCCGTGTGGCCCTATTTCTACGCCGGCACGATGGGGCTGGTGCAGCGCGACGGCATCAACGGGTTCCGCCATGTGCTGCGCTATTCGCGGCAGAAACAGACGATCTGCACCGCCACCTGCGAGGCCGGCTGGATGGCCGGCGTCGGGCGCTACACCGGCCCCGATCCGCGCGAGATGGCGAAATCCGACCTGATCGTGGTCTGGGGCGGCAATCCCGTCGCCACCCAGGTGAACGTGATGACCCACGTCACCCGCGCCCGCAAGGAACGCGGGGCGAAGCTGGTGGTGATCGACCCCTACCGCACCGGCACCGCGCAGGCGGCCGACATGCATCTGGCGCCGCGCCCGGGCACCGACGGGGCGCTGGCCTGCGCGGCGATGCACATCGCCTTCCGCGACGGCCACGCCGACCGCGACTACATGGCGCGCTACGCCGACCAGCCCGCGGCGCTGGAGGCGCATCTGCAAAGCCGCACGCCCGCGTGGGCCGCCGCCATCACCGGCCTGCCGGTCGCAGAGATCGAGGCGTTCGCCAAGCTGTACTGCACCACCGAGCGCGCCTATATTCGCACCGGCTACGGCTTCACCCGCATGCGCAACGGCGCGGCGAACCTGCATGCCGTGACCTGCCTGCCGACGGTGACCGGCAAGTGGCGCCACGAGGGCGGCGGGGCGTTCTGGAACAACCGCGCCATCTACCACTGGGACAAGACCCTGATCGAGGCCTGGGACGCGCGCGACCTGACGATCCGCGAACTGGACATGAGCCGCATCGGCAGCGTGCTGACCGGCGAGCGCGACGCGCTGGGCCAGGGTCCGCAGGTCCATGCCATGCTGATCCAGAACACCAACCCGATGACGGTCGCCCCCGACAGCAACCGCGTGCGTCGCGGCTTCCTGCGCGAGGACCTGTTCACCGTCGTACACGAGCAGTTCATGACCGAGACGGCGCAGATGGCCGATATCGTGCTGCCGGCGACGATGTTCATGGAGCACGACGATTTGTACCAGGCCGGCGGACACAGCCATATCCAGATCGGCCCGAAGCTGATCGAGCCGCCGGGTGAGTGCCGCTCGAACCACGAGGTGCTTCAGGGCTTGGCCGCGCGCCTCGGCGGGACGCATCGCCGGTTCGCCATGACGGCGATGGAGATCGTCGACGAAACACTGAAGGCGTCCGGCTGGCCGGATGCGCGGACGGTGCTGGAGCAAAGCTGGGTCGACGTGCAGCCGCCGTTCGCGGACTCCCACTTCCTCGATGGCTTCGGCCATCCCGACAAGCGCTTCCATTTCGCCCCGGACTGGAGCCGGATCGGCGCCGACCACGCGCGGATGCCGAAGCTGCCGGATCACATGGCGATCATCGACGACGCCGCGCCCGATAGGCCGTTCCGTCTGGTCACCGCGCCGGCGCGGCAATTCCTCAACACCAGCTTCACCGAGACCGAAACCTCCCGCCGGCGCGAGGGCCAGCCGACCGCGATGATCCATCCGGACGACGCGACGCGGCTGGGTCTGAGCGAGGGCGGCAAGGTGCGGCTGGGCAACGCGCGCGGCGAGGTTGTGGTGCATGTCCGCCTGTTCGACGGATTGCAGCCGGGCGTGGTGATCGTGGAAAGCGTCTGGCCGAACGCCGCCTTCGCGGGCGGCATCGGCATCAACGCACTAACCAGCGACGACCCGGCGCCGCCGATGGGCGGCGCGGTGTTTCACGACACCTCGGTGTGGATGCGGGCCGAAACCGCGGAAATGCAGCGGAGCGGGCTATGAGCGACAAGACGACCGGGAACGAGAAGACGACCGCCGAGATCATTCCCTTCCCGGCCCGCGCGCCCGTCGCGGCGGCGGAACCGTTGGCGAAGGACAGCGCGCTGGAGCGAGTCCGGCTGGCGCTCGCGTCGCTGAATGCCGCGGTCGAGGAGCAGCGCGTGGCGGTCGCGGCCTGGCGCGCGGCGCTGGGAAGCTTCCGGACCGCCACCGAATCGCTGGATGCCGGCATACGCGGCTATCGCGAAACCCTGGACAGGCTCGGCGCCCGCATCACGGAACTGAACGGGCAAGCGCGCAGGCTGGAAAGCCGTGTCGACGCGGCGTGGCCCCAGGGTTAGGCGCCAGGGTTGGGAACCAGCGACGCTATTTCTCCTCGGTGAAGAACTTCTGCCCCTCGGCGAAGTGGTTCGGCTTCATGAAGATGCCCAGGATCACCGCGCCGTTCGGCGCATGCGCGACATGGGTGTTGCCGGCCGGGCGCCAGACGAAATTGCCGGCGGTGCAGGCGCCCTCCGCGTCCTCCAGACTGCCTTCCAGCACGTAGGTCATCTCCACCCCGGTGTGCTCATGCAGCGGACCACCGCACCGGGGGCAAGACGGAACAGCAGCGTCGACATCCCGGTGGCGGGATCGGCATACAACAGCTTGGTCTCGATCCCCGGAAATTTCGACGCCGCCCAGGGCGTGCCGAGCACATCGACATAGACCGACGGCGGCGAGGGTGCGTCGGCGAGCAGGCGCCGCAACGGCGCGGCGGCGATACCTTCAGGCATGGTTCGGTGCTCCCTGGATTTATTGATTGCGGACGTCGTGACGGCCGGGCCGCCATGCCGCACGATCCGCCGTGCCGCTGTCAAGCGGCGCTTCCGCCCGCCCCCCGCGCGTGGCAGTTTCGCGCCGACCGGGAGGACATCCAATGACATCGACTCCGCTGATCGACCGCCTTCGCATGGCGCGCGTGGTTCCGGTGGTACGCACCCACACGACCCGCCACGCCGCCACCGCCGTGCAATGGCTGCGCGGTGCCGGGATCACCATCTTCGAGATCACCATGACGGTGCCGGACGCGGCGGCGCTGATCCGCGAACTCGCCGCCGACCCCGCGCTGCTGATCGGCGCCGGCACGGTGCCCGACCGGGCGAGCGCCGAGGCATGCCTGGCGGCCGGCGCCCGGTTCATCGTCGCGCCCTGGACCGATCCGGACCTCGCCGCGCCCTGCCGGGCGGCGGGTGCCGCGCTGATGCTGGGCGCGCTGACCCCGACCGAGGTGCGCGCCG
>PKWQ01000205.1:1887-8677 GCA_003133265.1 Acetobacteraceae bacterium | reverse complement strand
CGAGGCGGCGGGCGTGCCGTTCGAGCGCCGGGTCGGCCGCATGATGGAGGGTCTGCGGCTATGCCAGGCGCTGTGGCGCGGCGAGCCGGTCACCTGGGAGGGGCGCTGGACGGTCAAGGACGGCGTGCTGGGGCCGGTGCCGCACCGCCGGGGCGGCCCGCCGATCTGGGTCGGCGGCTCGGTGCCGGCAGTGATCGAACGGGTCGGCCGCCATTTCGACGGCTGGTTCCCGAACGGGCCGCAACCGGAGAAGTTCGCGGAGATGTGGCGCCAGATGCAATCCAGCGCGCGCGAGGCGGGCCGCGATCCCGGCAAGCTGACCGGCGCGGTCTATCTGACGCTGGCGATCGACGACGATGTCGCCCGCGCCAACGAGCGGATCGACCGTTTTCTCGCCAGCTATTACGGCGCGCGGCCCGATGTGCTGCGCAAGCGCCAACCCAGCTACGCCGGCCCGCGCGACGGTGCCAAGGAATGGCTGGCTGCCTATGCCGCGGCTGGCGTCAGTCACTTCGTGCTGCGTTTCGCCGGCGAGCATGAGCGGCAGCTGGAACTGCTGGCCGGCATCGGCGCCGAAATCGCGCCGCATCGATGACGATCTTCCGCCTCCCGAGAGCGGTCGGCGCCGTCATCCTCGATCTGGACGGCACGCTACTGGATACCGAGCGCGTCTATGTCGACAGCTTTGTCGAGACGGTCGCGCCGTTCGGCCACACGCTGCCACGGGATTTCGTGCATTCGCTGATCGGCGGTGGCAGCCGGGAGCAGTTTCAGACCCGGCTGCGGGCCAGGCTGGGCGCAGATTTTCCGTATGACGAGCATCGCCGCGCCTATGTCGCCCGCCGCGACGAGGTTCTGGCGCGGGGCGTGCCGCTGAAGCCGGGCGCGCTGGAGCTTCTGGACACGCTGTCCGCACTTGGCCTGAAGACCGCCATCGCCACCGCCGGCACCCGGGTGAATGCCGAGGGCAATCTGCTGCGCGCCGGTCTGCGCGACCGCTTCCATGTGGTCGTCACCCGCGACGACGTGGAGCATTCCAAGCCGCATCCCGACATATTCCTGAAGGCGGCGGCGGGGATTGAGGTCGGGCCGCTGCATTGCGTGGCGGTGGAGGATTCCCACAACGGCGTCCGCGCCGCGCACGCGGCCGGCATGATGACGGTGATGGTGCCCGACATCGTGGCGCCGAACGAGGAAATGCACGCACTATGCGTGGCGGTGCTGGACGATCTGCACGCGCTGCGGCGGATTCTGGTCGGCGCGCCGGGATGAAATCCGCCTATCCGCCTTCGATCTTCGGGATGAAGAACACCTCCGCCCCCGGCGGGACCGGCTGGGAATAGCCGACCTCGTAGAGTTCGCCGTTGATGGCGACGGTGGTCTCTTCCAGCAGGGTTTCGCCCAATCCGGGGTAGAGCCGCTCCATCGCCGTGATGACGCCACGCAGGGTCTTCGCCTGGATCGCGAATTCCTTCACGCCGCCGGTGTAGCGCCGGCTGAAGCCGCTGGTGAAAACGACTCGCGCCGGCGCTTCAGGCATGGGCTATGCCGTCTTCGGGCCCGCATCCAGTGCCGCGAGCACTTTCGGCGGCGACATCGGCAACTCGGTCAAGCGCCGGCCGATGGCGTTGTCGATCGCGTTGGCGATGGCTGCCATCGGCGGGATGATGTTGGCTTCCCCGACGCCCTTCGCGCCATAGGGGTGGACCGGGTTCGGTACTTCCACCAGCACCGCCTCGATCATCGGCAGGTCGGAGGCGACGGGAATCCGGTAGTCGAGGAAGCCCGCGTTATCCAGCCGTCCCTTGGCGTCGTAGATGTATTCCTCGTTCAGCGCCCAGCCGATGCCCTGCACGACGCCGCCCTGGATCTGGCCCTCGACATAGCCTGGGTGGATGGCCCGGCCGACGTCCTGGGCGGCGACGAAGCGCAGGATCGTCACCTTGCCGGTCTCCGGATCGACCTCGACATCGCAGAACTGGGTGGAGAAGCCGGGGGCCTGTCCCCCGGCGTTCAGCGATGCCGCCGTGGTCAGCGGCCCGCCGGTCTGCGACGCCTTGGCCGCGATCTCCCTGAGCGACAGTGGGGTGAAATTGCCGACATTGGTGCCGGCCGGCTTGGCATAGCCGTCTTCCCAGATCACGCCCTCGGGATCGACGTCCCAGATCATGGCGGCCCGCTTGCACATCTCCTTGGTCATGTTGGTGGAGGCATTCACCACAGCGGTGCCGGTGGCGAAGGTGACGCGCGAGCCGCCGGTGACATGGGTGTAGCCGACCGAGGCGGTGTCGGCGACGATCACGCGGACCTGGTTGTAATCGACGCCCAGCGTCTCCGCCGCCATGATCGCCATGGACGCGCGCGAGCCGCCGATATCGGGGCTGCCGGTGGCGACCAGCACGGTGCCGTCGGCGTTGATCTGCATCGTGGCGCTCGAGTCGCCGCCACCGTTGAACCAGTAGCCGGAGGCGACGCCGCGCCCCTGGTTCTTGCCCAGCGGCGCCTTGTAGCCGGGATGATCGATCAGCGCCTGGACGGTTTCGGCGAATCCGGCGTGCCCGAGCTTGGGCCCGTAGATCGTCGGCGTGCCGATCCTGGCGATGTTCTTCAGCCGCAGTTGCAGCGGGTCCATGCCGAGCTTCTTGGCCAGCAGATCGAGCGTGCTTTCCACCGCGAAGGCCGAGATCGGCGAACCCGGGGCGCGATAGGCGGCGGCTTTCGGGCGGTTGGAGACCACGTCATAGCCGACCGTGCGCGCGTTCGCGATGTCGTAGGGCGCGAAGGCGCACAGGCAGGCATTCATCACCGGAGAGCCGGGGAAGGCGCCGGCCTGGAACTTGAACAGGCCGTCGGCGGCGACGATCTTGCCGTCCTTGGTGGCGCCGATCTTCATCTTCATGGAAGACCCGGATGTCGGGCCGGAGGCCTTGAACACCTCCTCGCGTGTCATCGTCAGCCGCACCGGAGCGCCGGCCTTGCGCGACAGCAGCGCCGCCACCGGGTCCAGATACGTCACCGTCTTGCCGCCGAAGCCGCCGCCGATTTCCGCCGCATGGACCCTGAGATCGCCGATCGGCATCTTCAGGATCTGCGCGGTCAGCGCGCGCATGGCGAAATGGCCCTGGCTGGAGCACCAGATCTCGCACTGGCCGTCGGCGTCGAAGCGGGCGACGCTGGCGTGTGGCTCGATATAGGCCTGATGCACCGCCGCGGTCTTGAACGTCTGCTCGACGACCACCTCGGCCGCGGCGAAGCCGGCATCGACGTCGCCGATGTGGAATTCGAGCCGCTTGGAGATGTTCGACGGCTTGGTCGGCGCCGGCTCGATCCCGCGCGTGATCATGTCCGGGAACAGCAGCGGCGCGTCCGGCTGCATCGCCGCGTCCACGTCGATGACGTGCGGCAGCACCTCGTAATCGACCACGATCAGCGCCAGCGCTTCCGCCGCGATCTTGGCGCTGATCGCCGCCACGGCGGCGACCGCGTGGCCTTCGTACAGCACCTTCTCGCGCGCCATGATGTTGCGGGTCTGGTGCCAGAAATTCACCGCGACACGCTCCGGGCCGATATAGTCGAAATTCTGCTCGGGGAAATCGGCGGAGGTGATTACCGCCTTGACCCCGGTCAGCGCCGCGGCCTTCGAGGTGTCGATCGAGCGGATGCGTGCGTGTGCGTGGGGCGAGCGCAGGATGCGTCCATAAAGCATGCCCGCCGGATGGTAGTCCGCGCCATACAGCGCCCGGCCCGTTACTTTCGGCACTCCGTCAGGACGGATAGGCCGTGTTCCAACCCACTTGAACTGCTTTCCGACGTCGTCCATGGCTACCTCACCTGACTGGCCCAGATGGCCCGATTACCCTCTAGCGTGGCTTGCCATAGGAAAATGTCAATGGCCGGGCGCAGGCCGGCCGATTGCTTCGCCGCTGCCGACGGTCGAGGAATCGCAGGCTTAACAGACGGTAGGTAGCCGGGTAGAAGTCCACTAATCCGCAAACAGGGAAGCTTCAGCATGATCGACCATAAGGTGGGAACCGGCGATACCGCCGTAAGCGGCAAGACCGTTTCCGTGCATTACACGGGCTGGCTGTTCGACGCCGCCGCCGTGGACCAGAAGGGCAAGAAGTTCGACAGCTCGCGTGACCGTGGCCAGCCGTTCAGCTTTTCGCTCGGCGCCGGGCAGGTGATCCGTGGCTGGGATGAGGGGGTTGCCGGCATGAAGGTCGGTGGGCAGCGGACCCTCGTTATTCCGCCGGAACAGGCATATGGCGAGCGCGGTGCCGGCGGTGTCATTCCCCCCGGTGCGACGCTGGTGTTCGACGTGGAATTGCTGGGCGTCGGCTGACCCCGGCTTGCACGGGGTCGTCGGCCAATGACGCCTGAACGGAATAAATCGGCGAAGAGGAACTCCTGATGTCCGAGAGCACCGACGTATTCGAGATCATGCAGACGACCCGGGCGATGCGGCGATTGCGGCCTGACGCCGTGCCTGACGAGCTTATTCGCAAGATCCTGCAAGCCGGGGTCTGTGCCGCGAACGGCGGCAACACGCAGCGCTGGCGGTTCCTGGTGATCAAGGACCCGAAGATCAAGCAGGCGGTGCAGGTCTACTACAAGCGGGCGTTCGACGAGTGGATCGGTCCGCGCTACCTCAACAGCACGCCGCCGCCCGGCGTGACCAAGGAACGCTATCTGCGCCAGCACGCGGCGGTGGAGTATCTCACCGAGCACTTCCACGAGGCGCCGGTATGGATCGTCGCCTGCATCGACGATGGCGCGGATGCGCCATCGCGCTGGACCGGCGCCTCGATCTACCCGGCGGTGCAGAACATGCTGCTCGCGGCGCGCGCGCTCGGCCTCGGGGCGACACTGACCACGCGGCATCTGCGCTATGAGAAGGAAGCGGAGGCCGCGCTGGGCCTGCCGGAGGGCGTTCATTCCTACGCCATCCTGCCCATCGGCTATCCCATGGGGCGCTTCGGGCCGGTCGGCCGCACGGCGCTCGCCGATGTGGTTTACGAGGAACGCTGGGGCAATCCCTACCGGGACGCGTAGTACCGATATCGATGAGCGGAATACGCCTGCTTGCCGGGGATGAGCCATCCCCGGTCATGGTCAGCCATGCGGCCGGACGGTCGCCGTTTTTCATCGCCTGCGACCATGCCAGCCGGCGCATCCCGCGTGCGCTCGGCACGCTCGGCCTGCCGGAGAGCGACTTGCAGCGTCATATCGCCTGGGATATCGGCGCCTGGGCGGTGGCGTTGCGGCTGGCCGATGCCTTGGACGCGTTCACCATCGGACAGGCCTATTCCCGGCTGGTGATCGACTGCAACCGCCCGCCGCAGGTGCCGAGCGCGATACCGGAGATCAGCGAGGCAACCCCCATCCCCGGCAATATCGGGATCGGTGCGGCGGCGCGCGCCGTCCGCGTGGAGCAGATTTTCCGTCCCTATCACGACCGGATCGCCGCCGAACTGGACGCCCGTGCCGACGCGCCGACCCTGCTGGTCGCCGTGCATAGTTTCACGCCGGTCCATACGGGCGTCGCGCGCCCGTGGCATGCCGGCGTGCTGTTCAACCAGGATGCGGGGATTTCCCGTATCATGCTGGAATTGCTGCGTGCCGAGGAAGGGTTGGTGGTTGGCGAGAACCAGCCCTATTCGGTGTCCGGCCTGTCGGACTACACCGCCCCCGTACATGCCGAGGCACGCGGCCTGCCGTATCTGGAACTGGAAATCCGCCAGGACCTGATCGCGCATGACGCCGGGCAGCTTGCGTGGGCCGACCGGCTGATCCGCCTGCTACCGCTTGCGTATCGGCGGTTCCGCGGCGCCTGAAAGCTCTCACGCCGGGGACGCCTCGTTAGGCAAGCGTGCGGCGCACATAGCGGCCTGTGCCGACGGCGGGCTGTTCCAGCGCGCCGTCGCGCAGCACCGGCCGGCCGCGCACGAAGCTATGCACGACCCGGCCGCGGAACTTCCAGCCCTCATAGATCGAGTAGCCGGCGCCGGACACCACGTCCGCGCGGTTCAGGGTCCATTCCGCCTCCAGGTCGACGAAGGTCAGGTCCGCGTCCAGCCCCGGCACGATCGCGCCCTTGACGTGCCCGAGCCCCATGGCGCGGGCTGGGTTGGTGGCGCTGACCGCGGCGATCCGCGCCAGGCTCATTCCGCGCTTGTGGTGGCAGGGTCTCCAGCCCCGGGCAGCCCGGGGACGCTGCCCAGATGCCGCCGGCCTTGGAGGAGACATCACGATGCACATGGTCGGTGCCGACGGTGTCGATCTCGCCCGACAGCAGCCCCTGCCACAGCGCCTCCCGGTCGGCGGGCTGGCGCAACGGCGGGTTGATCTTGGCGATGTCGCCGGCGGTGCCGATGTCGTGGGTCAGGTAGTGCGGGCAGGTCTCCACCAGCACCCGCGCGCCGGCGCGTCGGTGCCGCAACGCCGCCTCCAGCGCCTCGGCGGAGGAGGTATGCACGACATAGAGCGGCGCGCCCGTCAGAAACGAGGGGACGTTGGTGAGCCCGCCCGTGCCGCCGGTCCAGTGCAGGTTCTTGATTACCTCCAGGGTGCCAAGCTGAAAGCCAATCGAGGCGATCAGCAGATAGTCGCCGGAGATGCGCAGCGACGGCAGCGCCACCGCCACCGAGGCGATCAGCGCGATCAGCCCGCCCGCCGGGATCGCCAGGATCACCGGAACCCTCAGATCGCGCGCCAGCAGCGCCGAGCCATAGGCGCCGATGGCGTAGAACACCGGATGGGCGATCGAGATCAGCCCGCCATAGCCGATGAT
>PKWQ01000205.1:0-1874 GCA_003133265.1 Acetobacteraceae bacterium | reverse complement strand
AAGAACACGATGGCCAGGAACAGGAAGACGTAGAGCAGGAAGCCCTGCCATTCCGAGGGAATGAACAGCACGCTGGCGTTCTGCACGATGCCCAGCACCACGGCGGTGATCGCGGTGGCCGCGAGGTTGCCGATGCCGCCGATGATGGTGGTGGCGATGGCGAACAGCAGCAGTTCGATCGAACTCATCGGCTGCACCTGCGCGCGGGTGCCGTACAGGAACATCGCCAGCCCGGTCAGCAGGCCCGCGACGATCATGGCGATCAGATGGATGCGGTCCTTGGTNNTTGTCGGCGACCGCGATCATGAACTGCCCGGAGCGCGAGAAGCGCAGGAAGCCGAACAAGGCGGCGACGGCGGCGATGGTGGCCGCGACCGCCGGCACGTCCCACTGGCTGACCGCGACCGGACCGACCAGCGTCACCGGCCAGAACAAAGAGGGGAAGATGGTCGCCGGCCAGGTGCCGAACACCAGCATGACCAGGTAGGCGACCAGTTCCGAAATCACCAGCGCGAAGATGAACACGAACATCGACGAGGCCCGCCGGCGGCGCAGCACGCGAAACCCGAAGATTTCGAGCAGTATCGAGACGGCCACCGAGCCCGCCAGCGCGGCGATGAAGCCGAGCCAGCCAGGGCCGTTTGCCAGGCCGACCACGGTGAAGGCGGCGTAGAACCCGACCGTCATCATCGCCGCCTGGGCGAAGTTGAAGACCCGGTTGACCTTCAGCACCAGCGAAAAGGCGAGGGCGAACAGCACGAAGCATGTGGACGTCGCGAGCGACGTCCACATGATCTGCGCCAGGATGGGAAACGAGAACATGCGAAATGCGTGGCCAGCTGGTTCAGCCGACCACCGCCAGCTGGGTCCAGGCCCCGTCCTTCACTTCCATCAGGTAGACCGGCTTGCTCACCGTGTGGTTGTCGGCGAATGTCAGCTTGCCGGTCAGCGGCAGATCGAAGGTCCTGATCGCCAGCATCTCCTTGCGGAAATTCTCGCCGGTGATCGGGATCTTTTTGTCATCGAGCGACTTGAAGACGGCAGAGACCAGATAGGGCGCGTCGTAGAGGTACTGCGTATAGGGCAGGCCGTTCGGCTCGCGGCCGACCTCTTACTTCCAGCGCTCGACATAGGCCTTCACCGCCGGGCGGTCGTTGACGCCGGGTGCGAGCGAGGTGGCGATGACGCCGTTCGCCGCCGAACCGAGCTGCTGGATCAGCTTCGGGTTGTAGACGGCGGAATAGGACGATACCGGCTGCGACATCCCGAGCTGGCGCAACTGGGCGATCACCTGGGGCGTGTCGGCGACCAGCCTCTGGATGTGGATGATGTCGGGCGAGGCGATCCGTACCTTCAGCAGCGTGCCGGTCCAGTCGGTGGCCTTCGGGTCGTAGGCCTCGTAGGCAACGACCGTGCCGCCCGCCTTGTTGATCTCGTCGATCGCCCATTGCGCCGCCTTGACCTGATCCTGGCCACAGGTGGCCTGGCTGCCGGTCAGCGGCATGGCGAGGCCGAAGCGCAGCACCGCCGGCTGCGCCTTCGCCTCCGGTACGGCGACGGCGGCGATGCCGATCGCGCCAATCCCGCCGAGCAAGGTCCGTCACCGCAGCGTCGCTGTGGTATCGTCCATGGTCACCCCTNNTCCATTAGCGCGCGCTTCAGCCGAGCGCTTCGAGTTTGATGATGGCATCGTCCGTCGGCATGACGTCGGCGTATTTGGAGGCCATGTCGAACAGATTGACCGCGTGCGAGGTCGCGCTGCGGTCGTACACCGCGTCTTCCGGCACCAGGACGCGGAAATTATAGGCGAACCCGTCCACCACGCTGCCGCGCACGCAGCCGCTGGTGGTGCAGCCGGTGACGACCAGCGTGTC
>PKWQ01000005.1 GCA_003133265.1 Acetobacteraceae bacterium | reverse complement strand
GCCTGTCGAGGAAGTGGCCCCGGTTAGCACCGCCCGCCAGGGGCCGCATTGCCCTATGTGCCTCCGGGCTGCAAAAATGCGCCACGAAACCCATCGCAGTCCAAGGAAGCAATCACATGGCATCCGTCTCCTGGCCGATCAGATCGGCGCTGTTCGTCCCCGCGCACCGGCGCGACTGGGTGGGCAAGGCGCTGCGCGAGCAGCCCGACGCCTGCGTGCTGGACATCGAGGACTCGGTGCCGCCCGAGAACAAGCCGCAGGCGATGGCCAACCTGAAGGCGGAGATCGCCGAGCTGCTGGCCGCGGATACCGGCGCGCTGGTGCGGATCAACGCGCTGTACGACGGCACGCCGGCCGAGATCGAGGCGGCGGTGGCCGACGGGCTGACCGCGATCGTCCCGCCCAAGGTGGCCCACCCCGACGAGATCCGCCGGCTCGCCGACATGCTCAGCTACTACGAGGGCCGGGCGGGCCTGGAACGCGGCACCGTCGGCATCTGCCCGCTGCCGGAAACCGCCGAGGGGATGAAGTTCGCCTACGAACTGGCCAAGGCCAGCACGCGGGTGCGTGGCATCCACGGCGCGGTCAGCGGCCCGGTGGCGGCGGATTTCTCCCGCGCGTTCGGCTTCAAGGCGACCATGGGCGGCCTGGAGCAGATCTATCTCGGTTCCAAGCTGGTGCTGGACAGCCGCGCGGCGGGTGCGATGTATCCGATCGCCGGCATCTTCGGCGTGCCGACCGACGATCTGGCCGGCACCGAGGCGCTGATCCGCCGTGCCCGCGAATACGGCTACGAGGGCGTAGCGGTGATGCATCCCTCGCACGTGGCGATCGCCAACCGGGTATTCCGCCCCTCGGCCGAGGATGTCGCCTACTACAAGGGCATGCTGGAGGCGTTCGAGGCGGCGGAGAAGGCCGGGCTCGGCGCGGTGAAGTACCACGGCTCGATGATCGACTACGCGATGCTGCCGCAGGCCCGGGAAATCCTGGCCGAAGCCGCCCGCGTCGCCAGCCGGGGCAAGCGGGGGTAGTGGCGGCTGGTACTACGTCCGGCGCGGACCGAACACGCTGGCGAGGGTGTCTTTCGGCTTGGCGCCCGCCGGCGTCTGGCCGAACACCGCGCGGTCCTTGTTGTCCTGCATCAGCTTGGTGAAGCCCGGAATGTTCAGCAGCCCCAGGCCGCTCGGCACGCCGGACTCGGGGTCGGGCTCGATCTGCGGGTAGCTGGCGCCTGCGACCTTTTCCCATTTTCCGGCGGGCTTCTTGACCTCGACATTGGCGACCTTCACCCCCCACGGGCCGGTATGGCGATCGAGAATCTCCTGCAGTTGTTTATTGATCTTCTCGCGGTTGGAGAGAAGCTCGTCCAGGTCCACCTGACCGAGCACGCTCCGCAGGGTGGTCTGGGACAGCTGGCTGGTTGCGTAGAGATAATCTTCCACCTCGACGATCGCCTTCTGGGGCTCAATTACCCTGAAATAAATAACAGCAGATACCTTGACCGTGACGTTATCATGAGTAATAACGTCCTGGGGCGGTACCTCGAAGGCCACGGTCCGCAGCGTCACCCGTACCAGTCGGTCGACTCCGGGGATGATGAAGAAGAGCCCCGGTCCCCGCACACCCACCATCCGCCCCAGCCGAAAGAGTACGCCCCGTTCGTACTCGGGCAGTATCCGCACCGCACTGCTGACGAACATTACGCAAAGGGCGAACAGAAAAATAAACGGGATGTAATTGATGATATCGAACATGACTGACCTCCATGATGGTAGGGGCGAGGCGTTGCCTCGCCCGATTATGGGCGACCCGCCGGGTCGCCCCTACGAAATCCTTTTCACCTTGAGCCGCATACCCTGCACCTCCTCCACCGAAACACGGCTCCCGACGCTGATCGGCTCATCACTCCTGGCATCCCAGTACTCGCCGCGAATGAACACCTTCCCTTCAGCGGCAATTCCGCTTTCAGCCATTCCCTCCAGCCCGATCAATCCCTCCCGGCCCGTGGTTGGCCGACGACGATGGATGGCCAGCGCCTTGGTCACGACAACTGTGAACAATCCGGCTACGGCCAGTACCGTTACCAGGATCACGCTCCAGGATACATGCAGATAAGGGTCCGACGATTCAAACAGCATCAATGATCCCAGCACCATGGCTATCAATCCTCCGAACGTCAGCACCCCGTGTGACATTACCTTGATCTCGGCAATAAACAGAATCAACCCCAGAAGGATCAGCAGGACCCCGGCGTAGTTGACCGGCAGGGCCTGGAAGGCAAAGAAGGCCAGGATCAGGACAAACGCCGCCTGGTAGATGCGTTCCTNNCAGTTCGAAGAACATCCCCATCATCCCCAGCATCATCAGTACATAGGCTACGTTGGGATTGCTGATGACATTCAGGATCCGCTCCACCGTACCCATATCGACCGTCACCACCTTGGCATCTGCCAGGTGCAGAACCGCCTCCCGGCCGTCCCGAGCGATATGTCGTCCTTCCAGTTGCCGCAACAGGTCGTTCCGGTCCCTTGCGATCAGGTCGATTAAGCGACCTTCCAGCGCCTTTTCTGCACTCAAAGAGATGCTCTCACGGACCATTCGCCGCGCCAGTGCCTCATCCCGTCCCCTTTTGTGGGCAATCCCTTCGGCGTATGCCTCGGAATCGTTGACAACCTTGGCCTCCATGGTCTTGTCGCTTTTTACTCCCAGAGAAACCGGGTGGGCCGCGCCGATATTGGTACCGGGCGCCATGGCACACACGTCCGCAGCCAGGGCGATAATTGCACCGGCCGAAGCAGCTCGGGCACCGGACGGCGCCACATAAACCACCACCGGTACCGGGCTGGCCATGACATCCCTGACGATCTCACGCATGGCCGTATCCAAGCCTCCCGGGGTGTCCATTTCA
>PKWQ01000074.1 GCA_003133265.1 Acetobacteraceae bacterium | reverse complement strand
TTGCCAACACCGGCGACGATTTCGACCATCTCGACCTGTCGATCTCTCCCGATATCGACACGCTGATGTACACGCTCTCCGGGCTGGCCAATCAGGAACTGGGCTGGGGGCGGCGGGACGAGACCTGGTCGTTCATGGAAACCATCGGCGCGCTGGGCGGGGAAACCTGGTTCCGCCTCGGCGACCGCGATCTGGCGGTGCATGTGGAGCGCACCCGGCGGCTGCGCGCGGGCGAAACATTGTCGGCGGTCACAGCGGATTTCTGCGCCCGGCTCGGCATCGGTCCGCGCGTGCTGCCGATGACCGACGACCGCGTGCGTACCCGCGTGCTGGCCGAGGATGGCTGGATCGAATTCCAGGAATATTTCGTTCATCGCCAATGCAAGCCGGTGGTGCGGGATTTGGCATTCGACGGCGCGGCGAGCGCGCGGGCGCAGCCGGATTTCCTGGCGGCACTCGCCGATCCGCGGCTTGCCGCCGTGGTGATCTGCCCGTCCAACCCGTTCATCAGCGTCGAGCCGATCCTGGCGCTGCCCGGCGTGCGCGATGCGCTGGCCGCCTGCGGCGCGCCGGTGGTGGCGGTGTCGCCGATCATCGGCGGGCGCGCTGTAAAAGGGCCGACGGCGAAGATGATGACCGAGCTTGGTCTTAATCCCAGCGCGGCCGGGGTGGCGCTGCGCTATGGCGATCTGCTGGATGGCTACATCGTCGATCGCGTCGATGCTGGCACCGTCGCCGGGCCGCATGTGATCGCCGCGCAGACCTTGATGAAAACGCTGGAGGACCGGGAGGCGTTGGCGCGTGTCGTGCTGGACGCGGCGGCGGCGATCCGGCGCGCGCGGGCATGAGCACCGGACGCGACATCTGGGCCGTGGTGCCGGTGAAGGAGATCGAGGGCGCGAAGCAGCGTCTGGCGGAATTCCTCAGTCCCGATCAGCGCCGGACCCTGGCGGCGACGATGCTGCGCGACGTGCTGCGCGCGCTGGTGCAGGTGCGGGAACTCGCCGGCATCGCCGTGGTCACGCTCGATCCGCACGCCAGCGAACTGGCTGCCAAGCTTGGCGCGCGCATCATCACCGAGGGCGCGCGCGACGGCCATACCGGGGCGGTGACCGCCGCCGGGCGCGTGCTGCTGCGCGAAAGGCGGGACGGGATGCTGACCGTGCCCGGCGACATCCCGCGCATCGCCGCATCCGAGGTCCGCGCGGTCCTGGCGGCGCATCGTCCCGGCCCCAGCTTCACCATCGCGCCGGCGCATGACGAGAAGGGCTCCAACGCGGTGCTGCTGTCGCCGCCGAATTCCGTGCCGCTGCGCTTCGGCGAGGACAGCTTTTTCCCGCATCTGGACGCGGCGCGCCGCGCCGGCATCGAGCCGAGCATCGTGCCGGTGCCGGGGATCGGCATGGACATCGACCATCCGGTCGATCTCGCCGCCTTCCTGCGCATGACGCCGCGCATCGAGACGGAGACGCTGATCTTCCTGGAAGAATCCGGCTTGTCGGCGGTGATCCTGGCGGCATTTCCGCCGGCGCTCTGATCCAGGCTGGCTGCACCCACCCTGGCCGTCGCCCGGTCGCCCGGCTAGGACTGCGCGGCGGGACATTCAAACGGGGGAACACCAGGATGCGGGAAATCCGGATCGGCGACGTCAGCATCACCAGCATCATCGAACGCGACGGCCCCTGGCGCGCGCCCGAGGCAATGTTTTCGGCCTACGACCCCGAAATCGGCCAGCGACATCTGGCGGCGATGGACCCCGAAATGTTCGACCCGGTTTCCGGCAAGATGGTCATCACCTACCAGACCTTCGTGGTGCGCACGCCGCGCCATGTCATCCTGGTGGATACCTGCACCGGCGAGGACAAGGGCTATCCGGCGCCGATGGATTTCCCCAAGCAGCCCTGGGTGGACGGGCTTCACGCGCTCGGGCTCGGTTTCGGCGACATCGACTATGTGTTCTGCACCCATCTGCACATCGACCATTGCGGCTGGAACACGCGGCTGGTGAACGGGCGCTGGGTGCCGACCTTTCCGAACGCCAAATACGTCTTCCACAAGAAGGAATACGACTACTGGGAAGCCGCCACCGCGCGGAAGGAGCAGCCCCCCGGCGACGTATGGCGGATGAACTGCCTTCCGGTCGTCGAAGCCGGTCAGGCGCTGCTGGTGAACGACGACTATGCGCTGGACGACACAGTCACGCTGACGCCGACGCCGGGCCATTCGCCCTGCCATTGCTGCGTCAACATCTTCTCCGGCGGGCAGCGCGCCTCCGTCACCGGCGACATGATGCACCACGCGCTGCAATGCCGGGAGCCGGAGTGGTCGACGATCTTCGATACCGACCCGGTGCTAGCGGCGAAATCCCGGCGCGGGTTCCTGAGTTCGGTTGCCGACACCGACACGCTGATCCTGCCGGTGCATTTCCCGTCCCCGACGGTGGGACGGATCGAGGCGGACGGCGAGCGTTTCCACTATCGCTTCGTCCGCCCCTAGCTGACATCGCGCCGGCGCGCGCCTATGTTTCCCTGCAAGTGCCGCCGCCATCCAATCCAGGAAGGAGACCAGCGATGCTGAACCAGATTGCTTCCCTGCCGCTGAAGGACCCCAGCCTGTTCCGTCAGGCCAACTACATCGACGGCAAATGGGTGCAGGCCGATAGCGGCCGCACCATCGCGGTAAAGAACCCCGCCACCGGCGAGCTGGTGGGCGAGGTGCCCGCGCTCGGCGCCGCCGAGACACGGCGCGCCATCGAGGCGGCGAACCGCGCGCTGCCGGCGTGGCGGGCCATGCTGGCCAAGGACCGCTCCGCCATCCTGCGCCGGCTGTTCGAGCTGATGCTGGCCAATACCGATGACCTCGGCGCGATCATGACCGCCGAGCAGGGCAAGCCGCTGGCGGAAGCGAAGGGCGAGATCGCCTACGCCGCCAGCTTCATCGAATGGTTCGCCGAGGAGGGCAAGCGCATCTACGGCGACACCATCCCGCAGACCGGCAAGGGCCGCCGCATCCTGGTGCTGAAGGAGCCGATCGGCGTGTTCGCCGCGATCACGCCGTGGAACTTCCCCTCGGCGATGATCACCCGCAAGGCCGGCCCCGGCTGGGCCGCCGGCTGCACCGGGGTGATCCGCCCCGCCAGCCAGACGCCGTTCTCGGCGCTGGCGCTGGCGGTGCTGGCGGAACGCGCCGGCATGCCGGCCGGCGTGTGCAACATCATCACCGGCCCGTCCGGCGAGATGGGGGCGGAGCTGACCTCCAACCCGCTGGTGCGCAAGCTGACCTTCACCGGCAGCACGGCGGTGGGCGCCCAGCTGCTCGCCCAGTGCGCGCCGACGATCAAGAAGACCAGCATGGAGCTGGGCGGCAACGCCCCGTTCATCGTGTTCGATGACGCCGACCTGGATGCGGCCGTGCTCGGCGCGATGGCCAGCAAATACCGCAANNGCCTTCGCCGCCAAGCTGAAGGTGGCGGTCGGGCAGTTGAAGGTCGGCAACGGCTTCGATGCCGGCGTCACCCAGGGGCCGCTGATCAACGCCGATGCGGTGCTCAAGGTGGAGTCGCACATCGCCGATGCGGTCAAGCGCGGTGCCACGGTCGTCACCGGCGGCAAGCGTCACGCGCTGGGCGGCAATTTCTTCCAGCCCACGATCCTCGCCAACGTGCCGAACGACGCCGACATCTTCCGCGAGGAAACCTTCGGCCCCGTCGCGCCGCTGTTCCGCTTCAAGACCGAGGCCGAGGCGGTGCGGATGGCCAACGACACCGAATTCGGCCTGGCGTCGTATTTCTATTCCCGCGACATCGGCCGCATCTTCCGGGTGGCCGAGGCGCTGGAATACGGCATCATCGGCATCAACGAGGGCATCATCTCCACCGAGGTCGCGCCGTTCGGCGGCATGAAATCCTCCGGCCTCGGCCGCGAGGGATCGAAATACGGGATTGAGGACTATCTGGAGATCAAATACCTCGCCCTCGGCGGCATCGGCGACTGAGCCCGAACGACGCCCGGCCTTGATACGCGGCCACCCAGAGCACACACTCTGGGTGGCAAATATCAAGGTGCGACCCCCTATGGACTACGATCTTTTCGTCATCGGCGGCGGTTCCGCCGGTGTCCGCTGCGCCCGCATCGCCGCCGGCCATGGCGCGCGCGTGGCCATCGCGGAAGAACGGTTTTGGGGCGGCACCTGCGTCAATGTCGGCTGCGTGCCGAAGAAGCTGCTGGTGCAGGCCGGCGAATACGGTGCTTTCGCCGACGATGCCGCCGGTTTCGGCTGGATCATCAAGAAGGGCCCGCATGACTGGGGCAAGCTGATCGCCGCCAAGGACCGCGAGATCGCCCGGCTCAATGGCACCTATCGGCGTCTGCTCGACAACGCCGGCGCCACCATCTTCGACGCCCGCGCCACCTTCATCGACGCGCACACGCTCGACGTCGGCGGCAAGCGGGTCACGGCGGAGCGCATCGTCATCGCCACCGGCGGCAATCCGACGCGCCTGGATATTCCCGGCGCGGAACTCGGGATTATCTCCGACGACGCATTCTACCTGCCGGCGATGCCCAAACGCGTCGCCATCCTCGGCAGCGGCTATATCGCGGTGGAGTTCGCCGGGATCTTCGCCGCACTCGGCGCCCATGTGGACCTGGTCTACCGCCAGCCGCTGCCGATCCGGGGTTTCGATCCGGACCTGCGGGAGGCTCTGGCCGAGGCGCTGACGGCGCAGGGCGTGCATCTGCACCCCTCGGTCACGCCGACGCGCATTGAAGCCAGCGGCGCGGGCCGCGTGCTGCATCTCTCCAGCGGCGAGACGATCGCGGCCGATCTGGTGTTCTTCGCCACCGGCCGCCGGCCCGCCACAGCCAATCTCGGGCTGGAGCGGGCCGGGGTGAGCACGAACGAACACGGCGCGGTCATCGTCGATGACCAGCTCCGGACCGCCCAGCCGCATATCTACGCCATGGGCGATGTCACCGACCGGCTCAATCTGACTCCGGTCGCCACCGCCGAGGGCCACGCCCTGGCCGACACGCTGTTCGGCAAGCGGGCGCGGCGCATCTCGCTGGAGAACGTCCCCACCGCCGTGTTCTCCACGCCGCCGATCGCCACCGTGGGGCTGACCGAGGAACAGGCGGCGGCGCGCGGGCCAGTTGACGTGTATGTGGAGAAATTCACCCCGATGCGCCACACGATCAGCGGCCGCGCGCGCCGGACGCTGATGAAGCTGGTGGTGGATCAGGCGACGCAGAAGGTGCTCGGCGCCCATATGCTCGGCGAGGACGCGCCGGAAATCATGCAGGGTCTGGCCATCGCCATCGTCTGCGGCGCCAGCAAGGCCGATTTCGACCGCACCATCGGCATCCACCCGACGGCGGCGGAGGAATTCGTCACCATGCGCACGCGCACCAGGGTCGCCGGCGTCGCGCAAGCTGCCGAGTAGCCATTCCACCGGTTTCGGTGGATAATTCCAAACTTGAATGTCCCACAGCGGGCTCGCCGCCCATTCCGGTTTTCTCCGGGCGGCGAAGGAGGAAAGCAATGACTGTCAGTGACATCGCGGCACATGTTGGGGTGAAGCATTGGACCCCGGATACGTGGCGCGACAGCCCGATCCGCCAGGTGCCCACCTACCCCGATCCCGCCAAGCTGGTGGCGGTGGAGAAGAAGCTGGCGAAATATCCGCCGCTGGTCTTCGCCGGCGAGGCCCGCCGCCTGAAGAACGCGCTCGCGCTTGCCGCCGACGGCAAGGCCTTCGTCCTGCAAGGCGGGGATTGCGCCGAGAGTTTCGGCGATTTCACCGCCAACACCATCCGCGACACCTTCCGCGTGCTGTTGCAGATGGCCGTCGTGCTGACCTTCGGCGCCGCCGTGCCGGTGGTGAAGCTCGGGCGCATGGCCGGGCAGTTCGCCAAGCCGCGCAGCTCCGATAGCGAGACCATCGGCGGCGAGACGCTGCCGAGCTACCGTGGCGACATCATCAACGGGCCGGAATTCACCGCCGAGGCGCGCATCCCCGACCCGGCGCGGATGGAGTTCGCCTATCACCAGTCCGCCGGCACGCTGAACCTGCTGCGCGCCTTCGCCGGCGGCGGCTATGCCGATTTGCACGAGGTGCATCGCTGGAACCTGGACTTCGTCGGCCGCTCGCCGCTGGTGGAACGCTACCGCGATCTGGCCGCGCGGATCGACGAGACGCTGAATTTCATGGCCGCCTGCGGCATGACCTCGGTCACCACCCCGCAGATCCGCGAGACGGATTTCTACACCAGCCACGAGGCGCTGCTGCTGCCGTACGAGCAGGCGCTGACCCGGATCGATTCCACCTCCGGCGACTGGTATGCCTGCTCGGCGCACTTCCTGTGGATCGGCGACCGCACCCGCCAGCCGGACGGGGCGCATGTGGAGTTCCTGCGCGGGGTGAAGAACCCGCTGGGGATGAAGGTCGGGCCGACCACCGAGGCCGACGATCTGCTGCGTATCCTGGACACCTTGAACCCGCACAACGAGGCCGGGCGGATCACGCTGATCAGCCGCATGGGCGCGGACAAGGTCGGCGCCAAGCTGGCACCGCTGCTGCGCGCGGTGCAGAAATCCGGGCAGAAGGTGCTGTGGCTGTGCGATCCGATGCACGGCAACACCATCTCCACCGCCGCCAAGGTGAAGACCCGCAGCTTCGATGCCATCCTGCAGGAGGTTCGCGGCTTTTTCGACGCCCACGCCGAAGCGGGCACCTGGGCTGGCGGGGTGCATGTGGAGATGACCGGGCAGAACGTCACGGAATGCGTGGGCGGCGCCCACAAGCTGACCGAGGCCGACCTGTCGGAACGCTACGAGACCTTCTGCGACCCGCGGCTGAATGCCGAGCAGTCGCTGGAACTCGCGTTCCTGGTCGCCGAGGAATTGAAGGCGCGGCGGCAGCCGAACGGCCATTTCCCGGCTGTCGCGGCCCAGTAGCGGCAGGCAGGGGGATGGCCGACGGGGGGAAGAACCGGCTGGCGTCCGATCTGGCGGATGACATAGCCGGGCGGACGGATAGCTATTTCAACCGCACCAAATCGGTGGTGGCGCGGTTCGGCGACACCCACGTCACCTATGCGGTGTTCATGCGCCGTCCAGTGATTTCCGCGCCACGGCTAATGCTGGACTGGCTGGCCGAGGTCGCGGCGGCGCGTGGCACCGAGTTCGACGTCGACCTGATCCATCCCGAGGGCGGCTGGGTCGGGGCCGGCGAACCGATGGTCTACATCTCCGGCAGCCTGGTGCAGCTTTCGGACCTGGAGACCATCCTGCTGCAAAAGCTGGGCGCGGCCTGCGTCGCGGCGCACAACGCCTATCAGATGAGCCTCGCTCTGCCGCAGGTCGCCTTCCTGGCGATGGATGCGCGCCACTGTGCCGGCGCCGAGATGCAGGAGATGATGGCCTACGCCGCCTCGGTCGGCAGCGAGGCTGCGCGGCGGGAGGGTGCGAAGGGCTTTATCGGCAATGCCAGCGACGGTACCGCCCACTGGTTCGGCGCCACGCGCGGCCTGGGCACCATGCCGCATTCGCTGATCGGGTACGCCGGCTCCACCGTGCGCGCCGCGGAGATGTTCCGCGAGACCTTCCCCGACGAGAACCTCACGGTCCTGGTGGATTATTTCGGCCGGGAGATCAGCGACGGGCTCGCCTGCTGCGCCCGCTTCCCCGACCTCGCCGCCGCCGGGCGGCTGGCGTTCCGGCTGGATACGCATGGCGGGCGGTTCCTGGAGGGGCTCGACCCGGCCCTGAGCTATGCGGTGCTGGAACGCTATGCCCCCGGCGCGATCCGCCGTTATCGCAGTGAGACGGAGCTGCGCTACCTCGTCGGCACCGGCGTTTCCGCCGCCGCGATCTGGCGCATGCGCGAGGCGTTGGACGATGCCGGCTATCCACGCGTGCGGATCGTGGTGTCCTCGGGTTTCGGCGTCGACAAGTGCCGGGTGATGGCGGACGCGCGGGCGCCGATCGACGTACTGGGCACCGGCAGCTTCATCCCCGATTCCTGGCACGAGACCTACGCGACCGCCGACATCATCGATTACGGCGGCGTGCCGAGGGTGAAGGTCGGCCGCGAGTTCCTGCTGCGCAAGAACGGAGAGCGCAAGCGCAACGGCGGATGAGACAATGAGCGATCTGTTTGCCCCCGAGGGTGGCTGGCGCGTGCGTGTCCTGGATCTGTCGGGCGGTGCGGAGGACAACATCGTCGAGGAGGTCGGCGGGTTCCTCACGCTGATGCACGCCAACGCCTTCGCCCGCCGCTATGTGCGAGACTCCCTCGAACGCTGCCGCGTTCCCGGCATGTCCACCAAGGACGTGCTGGAAGCCTGGTTCGCCTTCGGCGAGGATGTGGAGGTGCTGGAGGCCGGCGAGGGTGCCTGGCGCAGCGCCAACGAACTCGGTGATTTCGCCGACCGGCGGGCCGGCGAGGAGGAATGCGACTGGCGGGCGCTGGACCCGCGACTGGACGCGGCGGACGATTCCGACGACACCGAGGAATGACAAAGGTCCGCTTCGCCCCGAGCCCGACAGGGCATCTGCATATCGGCAACGCCCGCGTGGCGCTGGCCAATTTCCTGTTCGCCCGCCGCCTCGGCGGCACGTTCGTGCTGCGCATCGACGACACCGACCCCGAGCGTTCCACCGATGAGAACGTCTCAGCGATCCTACGCGGTCTGCGCTGGCTCGGGCTCGACTGGGACGAGGGCCCCGAAGCCGACGGCGCGTTCGGGCCGTACTTCCAGACGCAGAGGGCGGACACGTACCTCGAGGCCCTGGAGACCATGAAGGCCAACGGGACCGCGTATCCGTGCTTCTGCACCTCCGAGCAGCTCGAGGTCAAGCGCGACGCCGCCCGCACCAAGGGCGGCTACGCCGGCTACGACCGCACCTGCCGCGCGATCGACCCTCAGACCGCCGCGGCGCGCGTGGCTGCCGGCGAACCCCACGTGTGGCGCCTGTCGGTGCCGGCGGACCGGGCCGAGGTCGCCTTCGACGACGCGATCCGCGGCCACATGTCGTTCCCGGCCGACGCGGTTGACGACTTCGTCCTCGTGCGCACCGACGGCACGCCGACCTACAACTACGCGACCGTGGTCGACGACGCGCTGATGGAGATCAGCCACATCATCCGCGGCGACGACCATCTCTCCAACACCCCGCGCCAGATCCTCGTGTTCGAGGCACTCGGCCATCCGGTGCCGGTCTTCGCCCACCTGCCGATGATCCTCGGCGCCGACGGCAAGCGCCTGAGCAAGCGCCACGGCGCGACCTCGGTCGAGGCGTATCGCGACGAGGGCTACCTCCCCGAGGCCGTGCTGAACTACCTGGCGCTGCTCGGATGGTCCCTCGACGGCGAGACCACGATGATCAGCCGCGAGATGCTCAGCGAGTCCTTCTCGCTCGATCGCGTCTCGAGCAACCCCGCGATCCTGGACATGGACAAGCTCGATTGGATGAACGGCGTCTACATCCGCGAGCTGGGCGCCGAAGGGTTCGTCGCGCGCATGCTGCCGTGGCTGATCGACGCGGGCCTCACCACGGTCGAGCAGTCCGAGGCCCAGCGCCCGTGGTTGCTCACGCTCGCGCCTCTCGTGTCCGAGCGCGTCAAGCGCCTCGACGAGGTCGTGCCGATGGTGCGGTTCCTCTTCATGGACTCGGTCGACATCGACCCGGCCGTCCGGGCGAAGACCCTGGAGTCCGAGGCCGCCCAGGCCGCGGTTGTGGCCGCCCGTCAGGCGCTCGCCGCGCTGCCCGTGTTCGAGACCGCGCCGATCGAAGAGGCATTGCGCGCGCTGCCCGAGCAGCTCGGAGTCAAGGCGAAGCTCATCTTTCAAGCGGTCCGGGTGGCCGTCACCGGCACGACCGTGAGCCCCCCGTTGTTCGAGTCGCTGGAGCTGCTGGGGCGCGAGAAGACCCTTGCGCGGCTCGATGCGGCCGCGGCCGGGGTTGACGACGCCGCTCCCCGACCGTAATATCTCTCCTCGCGTCCCGACCTCGGGGCGGCAACGGAAAGCCTCATTGGGGCGTAGTCTAATGGTAGGACGGCGGGTTCTGGTCCCGTGTGTGAGGGTTCGACTCCTTCCGCCCCAGCCATGAGGTCTTCCGTTCGGTTCCACCGCGGCCCGTTCGTCTAGCGGTTAGGACACCGCCCTCTCAAGGCGGAGATCACGGGTTCGAATCCCGTACGGGCTACCAGACTGTCACCGGAAGACCCCTCCACTCGAGGGGTCTTCCGTCGTTCCGGGCTGCGGCGAAGCCCCGCTCGTCGGCGGCGAACGCCTCCGTTACCTGCTAGAATTCGGACGCGGAGTGGGCTGGGCGGCCGCGCGGGCGCGCAGAAGTGCACGTGCGTGAGGAAAGTCCGGGCTCCACAGGGCAGGGTGCAGGCTAACGGCCTGGCGCCGCGAGGCGACGGAAAGTGCCACAGAAAAGAAGACTCCTTCGATACCGCCCGGCGACCTCGGTCGCCGGTACAGGTCGGAGGAAAAGCTGAAACGGTGCGGTAAGAGCGCACCAGCGCCGTGGTGACACGGCGGCTTGGCAAACCCCACCTGGAGCAAGGGCGAATAGGAGCGACTAAGACCGGCCCGGTCGTCGCTCGGGTCGCCCGCACGAGGCCGTCGGTAACGGCGGTCCCAGATAGATGGTCGCACGAGACAGAACCCGGCTTACAGGCCCACTCCGCAAAGCCTGCGAGCACACGAAGGGCCCCCATCGAGGGGCCCTTCGTCGTGAACCGGCGTCGCGCTCCGTCCGATCAGAACGAGCGCCACTGGAAGTTGCCGCACGTGGCCGGAGAGGCGACGCCGGCCTTGCGGCAGGTCCGCTGGTAGACGCAGTCGGCGCACACCCACATGGCGAAGTCGAGGATCGTCGGGCGGTACGGGGCGGGTTCCGGCTCGGGTGCCACGGCGTCCCGTTCCCGCTCGTCGTCGAACGGCGTCATGTCGGGCTCGGGTTCGGCCTCGAGCCGGGAGGCGTCGGTCTCGGACTCGGAGAAGGGCGTCTCCGTCGCGTCCACGTCATCGACCGGGAGCACTTCTTCGATCGCCGGCTCCAAGAACGCACAGGGTTCGAACGCCTCCTCCGGGTACTCCGGGAGCAGGTCGAGCGTACGGTCGTCCGCTCCGAACAGGCCCGTGCCGGCCGTTTCGGCCGGCATCTCGTCGCCGAGCGACGATGCGGGCTCCGGCGTGCCGCCGTCCCGGGCGTCGCACCAGGTCTCGGCCTGCACGTCCCGCCGCTCGACGGCCTCCCCCGCCTCGCCCCGGGCGGTCTCAGCGGACACCTCATCGTCGTACCGGGAGTCGGCCTCGGCCAGCAGCCCCGCGACCGACTCGGCTTCGCTCCCGAAGCGGTCGTGCCGGTCGTCCGCGTCGCGCGGGACGGCCGCATCGTCGGTGCGCAGGCGTTCGGCCGCGTCGATGCGCAACCGGCCCTCCTCGCGGGCGCCCG
>PKWQ01000422.1:8242-9446 GCA_003133265.1 Acetobacteraceae bacterium | reverse complement strand
GCTGGTGCTGGCGGTGGTGGCGCCGGTGTCGGTGGCGCTGGGCCTGCCGTTCCCGCTCGGGTTGAGCCGGGCCGGGACCAGCGGCTTCCTGCCTTGGGCCTGGGGGCTGAACGGGGCGTTCTCGGTGGTTGCCACGCCGCTGGCCAATCTGCTGGCGCGAGACGCCGGATTCTCAAGGGTTCTGCTGGCGGCCGCGATCCTGTATGTGGTCGCGCTGATCGCATTTCCCTCGACAAGAAAGACCCCCAGTGGCCGGACATAGCTGCACGATCACGCGCCGCGGACTGATCGCTTCCGCCGCGTCGCTCCCGTTCATCCCCCCGGCGTTCGCTGCCCCGGCGTCCGCCCCTCCGGGTGCCTGGACGCGCGATGCCTACGAGACGGCGATGCGTGCCTCCGGCCGGCCGGTCAGCCTGACCGACGCCCAGTTCCAGGCGATCCAGAGCCGCCGCCCCGCCGCGCTGAAGCTGATCGGCAAATACCTGACCGAGCGGCTGGGCTCCGCCGATCCGCGGGTGATGGCGGCGTTCGAGGCGGTGCCGCGCGAGTATTTCCACTANNATCGGCACCGGCAGCGGCTTTCAGAGCGCGCTGCTGTCGCGCATCGTCAAGCGCGCCTACTCGATCGAGATCATCGAACCGCTGGGCAAGGCGGTGAGCAAGATCTTCGCCCCGCTCGGCTACGGCAACGTCGAGACCCGTGTCGGCGACGGCTATTACGGTTGGCCGGAGGTGAAGGACGGGTTCGACATCATCATCGTCACCTGCGCGGCGCAGTACGCGCCGCCGGAGCTGTTCAAGCAGTTGAAGCCCGGCGGGCGGATGATCATTCCGATCGGTCAGCCCTTCAAGCGCGGCCAGGTGCTGTACGTCTACACCAAGGACGCCGAGGGCAAGGTCCACTCCCGGCGTGATGTCGGCGTGTTCTTTATCCCGATGACCGGGGCGATGATGAAGACGCCGGCACCCGGGAATGCGCCCGGGGCGGAGAAGCCGGTTACCAACTGAGCCTACGTCAGTTCCGTGTCTCTCTTTGTGTCTCGTCCAGCACTTCCGCCTCGATGGCGTCCAGCAGGCGGGCGGGGAAGTAGCGGGGCACGCCCTGGGTGATGAAGACGATGCGGGTGGTCTTGTCCTCCGTCGGCCAGCTTTCGAGCCAGACCGGCGGGGAGAAGACGTGCTGCACGCCGTGGATCAGCGCCGG
>PKWQ01000422.1:0-8184 GCA_003133265.1 Acetobacteraceae bacterium | reverse complement strand
AGGTCGGGCAGGGCGGCGAGGCGGGCGAAGCGGGCCGCTGGCGCGAGGTCGGCCAGGAACAGATCGGCGGGCGAGATGCGTCCGGCAATTGCGGTCAACTGCGGCGCGGCGGCGTTCAACAGCGCCAGACGCGCGCGTAGCGGCGCGGTATCGCCGGCGATGTCGGTCTTGGTCAGCAGCAGCCGGTCGGCCAGCGCCGCCTGCCGTCGCGCTTCCGGGTGGCGGTCCAGCGTCGCCTCGCCATGCACCGCATCGATCAGGGTCAGCACGGTGTCGATGGCGTGGCTTCCGGCCACGTCCGGATCGGTCATCAGGGCGTGCAGGATCGGCGCCGGATCGGCCAGCCCGGACGTCTCGATCAGCACGCGGTCATAGGCCGGAATGGTGCCGGCCGCGCGCCTTGCGGCGAGGTCGAGCAGGGTGGCGACCAGATCGCCGCGCACCGCACAGCACAGGCAGCCGGTGGACAGCGCGATCAGGTTGTCGCTGCTGGAGGCGATGATGTCGTGATCGAGCCCGATCTCGCCGAACTCGTTGACGATGACGGCGGTGCGCGCGAAGCCTGGATCGGCGAGGACGCGCCGGATCAGCGTGGTCTTGCCGCTGCCAAGGAAGCCGGTGACGATCGAAACCGGTCTCACGCCGCCCCGATCCGTAGCTTGTTCCCCTGTTCCGCCCCCAGCGCATTGCGCAATGCCGTCAGCAGAGCCGGGATCGACGGGATGGCCCGCGCCGGCCGGCCGACCCGCGCGCGCTCCGGTGTCTGCAGGAACCAGCGTACCGGCCGCAGATCGGGGGCGGCACGCTGGACCAGGAACCGGCCGTCGGTCGCCGAGACAACGATCCCGTCCTCGACCGCTTCCACGCGGCCTTGCACGCCCCACAGGCTCAGGCAATCCATCAGCAGGGCGCGCAGTTCGGCATCGCTCAAAGAGCGGGCCCCGCGAGAATGTCATCGGCCACGCGCCGGTGCTGCCATTGCCCGTCGGTCAGGCTGCCGTGGAAGACGCCGTTCTCCATCATCACCTTGCCGCGGAGGATCGTCAGGCTGGGCCAGGCGTCCATCTGGTGGCCTTCCCACGGGCTGTAGTCGGTCTCGTGCAGATCCTCTTTGCGCAGCACCCGCGCCAGGGCCGGATCGAGCACGCAGATGTCCGCGTCCGATCCTGGGGCGATGGCGCCCTTCTTCGGATACAGGCCCATGATCTTGGCGGCGTTGGTGGACACCAGATCGACGAAGCGCGACAGCGAATAGCCGCGCTTGCCCACCATGTTGGTGTACATCAGCGCCACCCGCGGCTCCACGCCGGCATTGCCGCCGGTGGTGTCGTCGATGCGGATGCCCTGGGTCTTCGTCGCCAGCGTGCAGCAGATCTCGTCCGTCGCCACCGCGTTGATCGACCCGTCCAGCGTGCCCGCCCACAGGGCGGCCTGATCCGCTGGCGACTTCAGCGAGGGATAGGTGTGGAAGATCTGTCCGTTCGTCTTCTTATAGTCCTCGCTGTTGTACAGCATGTATTGGTGCAGGCTCTCGCCATAGATCGGCACGCCGCGCGCCCGCGCGTCGCGGATCGCGGCCACGCCGGATGCCGCGCTGACATGCATCATGTACAGCGCCGTGCCCGGCACCTTCTCGGCCAGCCGGATCACCCGGCGGAACGAGATGTCCTCCGACAGCGTGTTGTGTACCTCGGCCATGTTGGCGAAACCGGTCCGGCCCTCGCGGATTAGCTTGCCGTACATGTGCATGACGATGTCGTTGTCCTCGGAGTGGATCACGCCAAGACCCCGGTGCTTGGCCAGCACCTGGAACACCTCCCAGATATCGCCGAAATCCACCATCCGTCCCTTGCGCGAGGGGGTGATGTCGGTGGTGAAGATCTTCACCGTGGGATAGCCGGCCTGGATCGCCTCGGCGAGCTGGCCGGGCAGGCTCAGCGGCAACGCGCCTTCCACCATGATGTGCTGGGCATAGTCGCAGTAGCAGAGGTTCTTCCAGTCGGCCTCGCGCTTCTCGATGGCGGCGCGCACGTCCGCGCCCTGGTTGGCGCGGGTGAAGTCGATCATCGTCGTGGTGCCGCCGAACAGGGCGGCGCGGCTGACCACCTCCGGCGGCGCGGTCAGGCCGGCCGAGCCGTCCGGGTTCGGCAGGTGCCATTTGCAGTGCACATGCGGGTCGATGCCGCCGGGGATGACGATCTTCCCCGTGGCGTCGATCAGTTTGGCCCCCTCGGGGACCGGCAGGCTGCCGGAGGCGGCGACCGCGACGATCTTGCCGCCCGCGATCGCGATGTCATAGGCACCCACACCCTGCGGCGTAACCACCCGGTCGCCGCGTATCACCAGATCGACCATCTGCCAACATCCTCTATCTGTTTCGCTGAACGCATCGTCCACCCGTGCCGCAGGGCAGACAAGTCCGTATGCGCGTCGGGCGCGCGCATTGCGTTAACCTTAGGTTAACCAAGCGCCGTGAAGCTCTGCATATCCCGGTATGGCCGGGCTAGGTCCGTCCAGCATGCGGGAGCAGTCATCATGGTTGCCGTATCGCCCGATCCGATCCGTTTCGCGGGATTTGCTCCAGCAACAATCCGCCATCCGGTCCCCTTCGTTCACCAGCGCGACTGGCTTGCGCGTCAGTCCGCCCGCGCGCTGCGGCTGCTGTGGTGGACCGTGACCCTGCAACTGCCGAAGCAGTTCGGTCTGTGGCGCCGCGCGCAACAGCGGCGCCGCACCGACGGGCTGGGCCCGATCGTCCCGCCGGTACTGTTCGCCGCCGCCGATCCACGCGACATCCGTATCCAGGCGGCGCCGCAGCCGCTGGTGTCCGTGATCGTCCCGACCTATGGCCAGCTTCAGGCCACGCTTTGCTGCCTCGCCGCCATCGCCGCCAACCAGCCGGAGGCGCCGATCGAGGTCATTGTCATCGACGATGCCTCCTTGGACCCGGATGTCGCGCGGCTGGCCCAGGTTCAGGGCATCCGCTTCGTGGTGCAGCCGGACAATCTCGGCTTCCTGCTTACCTGCAACATGGCGGCGGGGCTGGCGCGGGGGGAGTTCCTGCTGTTCCTCAACAACGACACCCAGGTGCAGCCGGGCTGGCTCGACGCGATGCTGGAATCGTTCCGGCGCGATCCGGCTGTCGGCGCTGTCGGTTCCAAGCTGATCTATCCCGACGGGCGTTTGCAGGAAGCCGGCGGCGTGATCTGGAGCGACGGCAGCGGCTGGAATATCGGGCGGCTGGATCACCCGGATCGGCCTGAATACAACTACCCGCGGGAGGTCGATTATTGTTCCGGCGCTTCGCTGATGGTCCCGCGCGTGCTGTTCGNNAGTTTCGATGTGCGCTATGCGCCGGCCTATTTCGAGGATGCCGATCTCGCTTTCCGGCTGCGCGCACGGGGATGGAAGGTGGTTTACCAGCCTCGATCCTGCGTCGTGCATGTCGAAGGTGTCTCGCACGGCACCGACATCGCTGCCGGCGGCAAGTCGTTTCAAGCGGTGAACCGGCGCGTCTTCGTGGAAAGCTGGGCCGAGGTGCTCGCTGCCCGGCACTATCCGGCCGGGCAGAACGTGCTGCGCGCGCGGGAGCATGCGCGCTGCCGACCGGTGGTGCTGATCCTGGACGATCATATCCCCGAACCCGAGCGCGATGCCGGCTCGCGCACCATGCTGGCGATCGTTCGCGCTCTGTTGCAGGAAGGCATGGTGGTGAAGTTCGCGCCGCATGCCCGGTGCGCCGATCCGGCGCGGATCGGCATCCTGGAGCAGATGGGCGTCGCGGTGATCCGCGATGCCGAACGCGACTCCTCGGCGCGCTGGATCGCCGAGCATGGCGGCGAACTCGACATGGTCATCATGAGCCGCCCGCATGTTGCCGCGCATTACCTGCCGATCGTGCGCCGGCACTCCGCCGCGCGGATCGTGTTCTACGGTCACGACCTACATTTTTCCCGGCTGCGCCAACAAGCGGAGCTGTGCAACAGCGACGCCATCGTCCGCGAGGCGACGGCGATGGAACGGCTGGAACGCCGCGTCTGGCGTGGTTCGGACCTAGAGCGCGTTGACATTTAGGATTCCGGCTCGGTCGGAAATCTGATTCAAGCTCCTTTTCGAGGAGCGTTGGATGTCGTCGGTTCGGCTGATGCTGAAGGACCACCAGTGGGAGCGGATGCGACCGCACTTGCCGGGCAAGCCGAGTGATCCGGGTCGGACTGGCGCGGACAATCGCTTGTTCGTGGAGGCGATACTCTGGCTCGCAAGGACAGGCGTTCCCTGGCGTGACCTGCCGGACAATTTTGGCAACTGGAACAGCGTCTTCGTCCGCTTCTCGCGATGGTCCAAAGACGGCGTTTGGGATCGGTTGTTCGCCGCGATGGCTGATGATCCAGACTTTGAATACATCATGATCGACTCCACGATTGTCCGGGCGCACCAACATGCGGCGGGCAAAAAGGGGGGTCTGAAGCTCGCGCGATCGGCCGCTCGCGGGGCGGGCTGACCACCAAGATCCACGCAGTCGTCGATGCTCTGGGCAACCCCCTGCGGTTCATCCTCTCGCCTGGGCAGGTCAGTGACATCACCCAGGCCGAAGCCCTGATCACCGATCTGCCAGCCCATCATGTCCTCGGTGACAAAGGCTATGATGCCAAGGCGCTCCGTGAGGCCATCACCGAACAGAACGCCATTGCCGTGATCCCGCCCAGAAAAACATCCCCACAGGTGGCCTGCGACTATGCGCTCTACTGTGAGCGCAACCTCATCGAGCGGTTCTTCCTGAAGATCAAACACTTCAGGCGCATCGCAACACGCTATGAGCAAACCCCAAGGGCGTTCCTCTCAATGCTATCCGTGATCAGCGCGTTCATGTGGACACGATGAATGTCAACGCGATCTAGTGCTCTATCCATCGGCAGCGGAAGCGGAAAGGGTGGCGATGCTGGAGCCGGGCGTTTCGGCGCGTGCCATCGCACCTTATAGCTTCCGCGACTTCCCCGCTCCGCGCACGCCGGCCGTGGGCCAGGATATCCTGTTCGTCGGCGGCTTCGGGCATTCGCCGAACGAGGACGCCGTATTGTGGCTGGTCAACGAGATACTGCCGCTGATCCATGCCCGCGCCGGTTGCGCGCGCCTGCGCATCGTCGGTGCCGATCCGTCCGCCCGGGTGCGCGCGCTTGCCGGGCCTTGCGTCACGATCATGTCCAACGTCTCCGAAGCGGAACTGGCCGCCGAGTACGGCCGTGCCCGCGTCGCCCTGGCGCCGCTGCGCTTCGGCGCCGGTGTGAAGATGAAAGCGGTAGAGGCGCTGGCCGCCGGCGTGCCGCTGGTCACGACGCCCGTCGGCGCGCAGGGGTTGCCCGGGCTCGGCGATGTCGCATCAATCTGTCCGGACGCCAAGGAGATCGCCGACGCGGTCTGCCTTCTGCTGGTCGACAACACGCTGTGGCGGGCGCGCTCCACGGCCGGGGTTGCTTATGCGCGGGAACGCTTCTCCGAAGCCGCCATGCGCGCCTCTCTCATGGCGGCGTTTGGCGCCAGTGCGCCCACATGCTGAGGCACCTGTTGCGCTGGGCGGCCACCGCGCGGCTGCGGTTGTGGGCGTGACGACGTGTCAGTTCATCTTCAACCGCACATAGCTCCCCGGCGCGTCCTCAAGCGGCTTGAGCTTGCCATCTCCCGGCACGCGCGCCGGCACCGTCGTCTTGTCGAGCGCGGTGATCCAGCGATGCCAGTCCGGCCACCAGGAGCCGGCGATCTCGGTGGCGCCGTGGAACCATGCCTCCGGGTCGGCGGGCAGGTCGGGGTTGATCCAGTGGCTGTATTTGCCGCCATCGGGGGGATTGACCACGCCGGCGATGTGGCCGGACGCGGCGAGCACGAAACGCTTCTGCCCGCCCAGGATCTGCGTGGCGCGATAGGTCGATTTCCATGGCGCGATGTGGTCCTCGCGCGTGGACAGGAAGTAGCTCGGTACCTCGATCTTGCGCAGGTCGATCGGCTCGCCCTCCAGATGGACGCCCCCCGGCTCCACCAGCAGGTTCTCCTGGTACATCTTGCGCAGATAGAAACTGTGCATCCGCGCCGGCATGCGCGTTGAATCGCTATTCCAGTACAGCAGATCGAACGGGAACGGCTCGTTGCCCAGCAGGTAGTTGTTCACCACGAACGACCAGATCAGGTCGTTGGCGCGTAGCATGTTGAAGGTGGTCGCCATCTCGCTGCCTTCCAGGTAGCCGCGGCGGTTCATCTTCTCTTCCAGCGCCTTCAACTGTTCCTCGTCGATGAACACGCCGAGTTCGCCGGCTTCCTGGAAGTCCATCATGGTGACGAAGAAGCTGGCGGACTTGATCCGGTCGTCGCCCTTCGCCGCCATGTAGGCCAGTGTGCTGGCCAGAAGCGTGCCGCCCAGGCAGTAGCCGATGGCGTTGACCTCGCGTTCTCCGGTCGCCTGCTCGATCGCATCCAGCGCGTCCAGGTAACCCAGGCGCATGTAGTCGGCGAACCCCATCTCGGCCAGTTTCTCGTCCGGATTGACCCAGGAGATCATGAACACGGTGTGGCCCTGCGAGACCGCCCAGCGGACCAGGCTGTTTCTCGGACGCAGGTCGAGGATATAGAATTTGTTGATCCACGGCGGGCCGATCAGCAGCGGCCGCTTCAGCACCTTGTCGGTGGTGGGCGAGTACTGGATCAACTGCATCAGATCGTTCTGGTAGATCACCTTGCCCGGAGAGACGGCGATATTCTCCCCGAGCTTGAAGGCATCCATGTCCGTCATCTTGATGCGCAGGTTGCCCTTGCCGCGCTCCAGGTCGGTTAGCAGGTTGTTGAGGCCCTTGATCAGGTTCTCGCCGCCGGTTTCCGCGGTCTTGCGCAGTACCTCCGGATTGGTCAGCAGGAAATTGCTCGGGCTCATCGCGTCGATGTACTGGCGCGAATAGAAATCCACCTTCTGCGCGGTCTTCGGATCGAGGCCGTCGACATGCTTGACCACGTCCTGCACATAGCGCGCCGACAGCAGGTAGGACTGCTTGATGAAATCGAAGACTTCGCTGTCTTTCCAGGCGTCGTCCCGAAAACGCCGATCGCCGGGCGGGGCGTCGATCACCGGGGCGGCGGCGTCGGCGGCGCCGATCAGGCGCCGGGCGGTATTCTGCCACAGCGTCATATAATCCTGCCAGAAGCCGAGTTGTGCGGCGACCAGCTTCGTGGGGTTGGCCATCAGCCGGGCGGTCATCTCCATGAATGCGCTGCCGATGTTCAGTGGGTCGGGGGCGTGCTCCTCCTGCGACTGGCGCGACAGCCAGTCGCCGACCAGACGCTGGGAACGCTCGGCAATGTCGGCCATGGAACGGCCGAGTACCGCCGGATCGGGCAGCTTGAAGGCCGCGAACTCCGGCGCGGCGGCGCCTTCCGTGCCGCCGGCGGGCTTTGTTTCATCGGCCGTCGCGCCATCCGTCCGCGTCCCGGATGCCTGACCGGAGCCCGTCTGAGCGGCTGCTTTCTTGCCGGCGCGCGGCTTCGCGGCACCGGATTTTCCAACGGTGGGCTTGACGGCGGCTGGCTTTTCCGGCTTGGCCATACAGGCGTCCTTTCCGTCGGCTCTGCCACAAGCTACACAAGCAGCACAAGCGTGGAGCAGGTCCGGGCGATGAGCAGCTTGAGTGGAGCGCAAACTACCGATGCATGGGGGCCGGTTCAAGCAGCGCGGCCCGAGGGCGGGCGCGTGGCTGGGCTGCATCCGGCTCCGGAAAACACCGCCCAGGGCGCTGCCCGGACGCGTGCCATAGTCCTCCCGGTGCTCGCTCTGGGGCTGGTCGCGCTGTTGTCCGGCTGCGGTTCGGTGCCGGCGTCGATCAATCCAGTGAGCTGGTGGCACAATCTGGAAGGCGGCGCGATCGCCCAGCAGCGCCCGCCGCCACCCGGGTCGACCGATCCCTATCCCAACCTGGCATCGGTGCCGCCGAAACCGAAACCGTCCGATCCGGCGGCGCAGCAGGCCATCGCCGACGCGCTGGTCGCGGATCGCGCGCACGCCCAGTACCAGAACGCCGCCGCGCCGATCCCGGACCCGTCCTCGCGCACCGCGTCGCCGGGCCTGTTCGGCCAGGGTGTCGCTGCATCGGGTGCCGCGCCGCCCCCGGTCGCGCCCGGTGCGCCCAGCGCGGCGCTGGGCGCACCGGG
>PKWQ01000452.1 GCA_003133265.1 Acetobacteraceae bacterium | reverse complement strand
TCGCGGGCATCGGCCCCGGGCCGATGTGCGCGATGCTGCTGGCCGATCTCGGCGCGGAGGTGCTCAGGATCGATCGGACGCAGCCGGCCGACCTCGGCATGAAGCGCCCGGCGCGCTACGACCTGCTGCGGCGCAACCGCAAGGCCGTGCGGCTCGATCTGAAGCAGCCGGAGGCGATCGAATTCACCCTGGGCCTGATTTCGCGGGCGGACGCGCTGATCGAGGGATTCCGCCCCGGCGTGATGGAGCGTCTGGGCCTCGGGCCGGATGTCTGCCTCGCGCGCAACCCGCGCATCGTGTTCGGGCGCATGACCGGCTGGGGCCAGGACGNNCCGCTCAATCTGGTCGGCGATTTCGGCGGTGGCGCGCTGTATCTCGCCATGGGCATCCTGGCGGCGATCATCGAGGGCAAATCCTCCGGCAAGGGCCAGGTGGTGGACGCCGCGATGGTGGACGGCGCCGCCTCGCTGATGACCGCCGCCTACGGTATGCACGCCGCCGGCATGATGAACGGCGGGCGCGGCGGCAACATGCTGGATTCCGGGGCGTATTATTACGACGTCTACGAATGCGCCGACGGCAAATACGTCTCCATCGCCTGCATCGAAGGCAAGTTCCACGCGGAACTGCTCGAACGGCTGGGCATCGACCCGGCGACGCTGCCGCCGCAACTGGACCGCGCCAACTGGCACGTGGCGCGGGAGACATTCACCGCGATCTTCCGCACCAAATCCCGGGACGAATGGGCCGCGCTGCTGGAGGGCACCGACACCTGCTTCGCCCCAGTGCTGTCGATGGCGGAAGCGCCGGACCATCCGCACAACATCCATCGCGGCACGTTCATCGAGCTGGACGGGATCGTCCAGCCCGGTCCGGCGCCGCGCTTCTCCCGCACCAAGCTGGCCACCCCCCTGCCCCCGGATGCGCCGGGCAGCAACGACGCCCTCGCCGCGCTGTCATCCTGGGGCCTTACCGGCACCGAGATCGACACGGCGAGAGCGGCTGGCCTGGTTGCCTGATCAGCCGAACAGCACGGCGACTTTCCCCAGCGTGATCCATACGCCCCACAAAACCGGGATGCCCACCGCGAGCCAGGCCAGCACCGCAACCGCATCGAACCCGCCGGGTCCGGCATGGGCGGCGGTCACGACCGTCGCCACGCCCTGCCGTTTTGCCTGCAAGTCCGCGACCTCGGCATCCGACATGAACCAGCGCGCCGCCACCGGCCGGACCAGCAGATTGGCGATCAAGCCGATCACCAGCAGCCCGGCCAGCAGATACAGCGTCACGTCATAGACCGAGGCGGACGGCACACCGGTGGCAACAGCAGCATCGTGCATATAGCCGACCAGCACCGGACCGATGACGCCGGCAGTGGACCAGGCAGTCAGCAGCCGGCCGTGGATGGCGCTCACGAAGGCGGTGCCGAACATGTCCGCCAGATAGGCCGGCACCGTCGCGAAACCGCCGCCATACATCGACAGGATGACGCACATGCAGGCCACGAACAGCGCACGGCTGCCGCCATGCGCCGCCCACGGCGCGCTGGCATAGAGCGCGATGCCGAGGCTGAAGAAGATGAAATAGGCTGGCTTCCGCCCCAGACGATCCGACAACGATGCCCAGAAGAACCGCCCGGCGATGTTGAACAGCGACAGCAATCCGGTGAACCCCGCCGCGATCGCCGCCACCGACTGGCGCTGCGTGTCCGACAGCGCGGTGAACGACAGGTCCGGCAGACCGAGCAGCTTGCCGCCGAAGATCTCCTGCAACATCGGCGAGGCCATGCTGAGCACGCCGATGCCAGCGGAAACATTCATGCACAGCACCACCCAGATGAGCCAGAACTGCGGCGTTTTGTGCGCGTTGCTCAGATGCACCTGGCCACGCGTGATCATCGACTGCGCGCTGGCTGGTGGCGCTGTCCAGCCGGCCGGTTGCCAGCCCTCTTGCGGCACGCGGTAGCCGAACGCGCCACCCAGCATGAACACGAAATAGATCGCCCCCATCGCCAGGAACGTCTCCCAGACGCCGAGCGAGTGGGCGCCCTGGAATTGGCTCATCAGGATTTGCGCCAGCGGCGCGCCAATCATCGCGCCGCCGCCGAAGCCCATGATCGCCATGCCCGTCGCCATACCGCGCCGGTCGGGGAACCATTTGATCAAGGTCGATACCGGCGAGATGTAGCCGATCCCGAGCCCGATGCCGCCCAGCACGCCGGTGCCGAGCCACATGATCCAGAGCTGGTGCAGCCAGATGCCGCCCGCGCCGATCACCAGCCCGCCTGCCCAGCAGAAGGCGGCGACCACGCCGGCCTTGCGCGGCCCCACCCGTTCCAGCCAGCCGCCCCAGATCGCGGCGGACACGCCGAGAAACACGATGAAGAGGGTAAAAATCCAATTCAGCTCGCTGACTTTCCAGTCGCAGCNNTAGGCCATGCCGATGCACAGATGGATCGCCAGTGCGGCAGGCGGTACCAGCCAGCGATTGAACCCTGGTCCGGCAACGGTACGCTCCCGCGATAGAAATCCAGGCATGGCCGCATTTATCCCGGCGGCCGCTGTCATCTCGTTCACTTTGTCTTTCCCCAATTTACCCTGGTTTTTATTTCTTTTTCTTATTTCCGTTCCCGGTTATCACCGGCTCGATCATTGCCCGCGCAGCCGCTCCACCGCCGTCCTTACCTGAGGATCGAAACCGATATCCGGCTTGTCGAGCAACGTCACGATCTGATGACGCATGCGTGGTTCCCAGAATTTCCTCAAATGATCGACGATCCCCGCAACCGCCGCCTCGGGCGGCTGATACGCGAAGAAGCG
>PKWQ01000141.1 GCA_003133265.1 Acetobacteraceae bacterium | reverse complement strand
CAACGGCGCGCCGTTGTATGCCCAGAGATCGCCGGCATATTCGAGCGAGATGCCCAGCGGATATTCGCCGGTGCCGTTGCCGTCGAATACCAGGGTCGAGCGATTGAGCACCTTCGTATTGGCGAGCAGGCGACCGAACTTCTCCCAGGCGGCGTCGTTGTCGCCCCAGAGCGACAGCAGCAGGGTCGCGGTCACGTAGGCGGAACCGGAGTTCGCCGGGTCGGTGAAGGCGATCACCCCCTTCCATTTCGGGGCGAGCAGGTCTTCCCAGCTGCGCGGCCCCTGATCGGGGGGGATCGACTTGGTGTTCTGGCTGATCGTCAGGACCTGCAGATTGGTGCCGAGCCACAGATTGTCCGGATCGCGATACTGTGTCGGAACCTTGTCCCGTTCCTTGGCCGCATAAGCTTCGAAGAACTTGGTGTTCTGCTTCAGCAGCGCGGCGCTGACGCCCCAGATCACGTCCGCCTGCGGTCGCGCCTGTTCCGAGGCGATGCGGCGGAACAGCACGCCCGAGCCGGTCGAGATGACGTCGACCTTGACCCCGGTCGCCTTGGTGTAGGCATCGGCGACCATGGTGTTCACGGTGTCGTCGTTCGCCGAGTACAGCACCAGATGCTGTTCCGCCCGCGCCGGAGCCGCGAACGCGAGGCCGATCGCGGCGATCGCAACCAACGCCCGTCGGCCGATCCGGGGTGCTATCTGCCTCATGTCTCGCTCCCTTGATGTCGCATCAGTGTCTAGTCGATGCCGCATGTCGTGGCGGCCACCAGCCCCGCGCCGGGTGCGACCGGCCAGCCGAGATGGCGCAACACGTCTTCCAGCTGCGCAAGATCGGTCAGGATCGTCGCTTCGTCTATTGCCCCCATCGTGCCGATGCGGATCACCCGGCCGGACAGCCGGTTCCGCGCGCCGGCGATGACGGTGCGATGGCGGTCGTACATGGCTCGCACGATCTGCCCGCCCTCAAGCTGTTCGGGGACGGAAAACACTGTGACGGTGCTGGACAGCATCGGTGCGCGTGGAAACACCCCCAGACCCATCGCCTGGCCCCCGGCGCGCAGCATGGCCGACAGCCGCCGGTGGCGATCGAGCACCTGCGGCAGGCCCTCCTCGGCGATCATCGCCAGCGCCTCGCACAACCCGCCGACCAGGGACACCGGCGGAGTGAACGGCGTCTCCGATTTTTCGGCTGAACTCAGCGCGCGCCTGAAATCCCAGTAGAACCGAGGCATCCGATCCGAGCGGTTCACCACCTCCCATGCCTTGGCGCTGAGGCTCGCCAGCCCGAGGCCGGGCGGGCACATCAGCGCCTTCTGCGAGGCTGCCACGACGACGTCGATCCCCCATTCGTCCTGCCGCATCTCCACCCCGCCCAGCCCGCTGACGGTATCGACCACCAGCAGGGCCGGGCTGTCGCGCAGCACTGCGCCGATCGCGGCGAGGTCGCTGACCACGCCGGTCGAGCTTTCGTTGTGCACCAGCACGACAGCGGTATAGGAGATGTGGCGGATGCGGTCGGCGATCGCCTGCGGATCGACCGATTCTCCCCACGGCACATCCAGCCGATCGACGCGTGCGCCAAGGGCGCGGCTGATCGCCTCGAACCGCTCGCCGAACTGGCCCTGCACCACCACCAGCAGAGCGGCGTCCGGGGCGACGACGTTGACCAGCGCTGCCTCCATCATGCCGGAGCCGGATGCGGCGAAGAACATCACCCGGTTGGCGGTGCCCAGGATCGGACGGACCCCTGCCTCGGCATAGGCGAGCTGGGCGCGGAACTCAGGGCCCCGATGGTTCAGAACTGTCCGCGCGGCGGCCTGGCGCACGCGTTCCGGCACCTCGGCCGGGCCGGGTATGCGCAAACGATATCGAGCCGGCGCGTCCGGCGGCCGTGTCTCACGGGCAGTCATGCCATCAGCCATCAGACCACGAAGCCTCCATGCGCGCGCATATAGGGAACCAGCCTGCCGGCCGAGAGGATGGCGAGCATGACCAGCGGCAGCGGCTGCACCGCCAGGTTCTAGAGGGTCTCATTACTGGCTGGCGGACACGCTCTATGGTTGAGCTTCTGGCGGTTGTCCAATCTTCCCCTCATAAGCCCTCTTTCTTTTCTGTTTTCTTCTCCTATAGGCAATGTTTGGATCAAGTTATCCACAGGTCCGCAGACCGGCTGATCGTTAAAGAGTTAGATTCTTTATCTTAGTTATAGAGTTAGAGTCCTAAAAAGCCTCTGCAATTCATCGCGTTATCCCGAGTCGGCGTTCGCGTTACCCCGACGGCTCGTTCCTGAATCCCCGGGCAGGCGCGTTCCCGTTTCCCCGGCCCCCCGTTCCCGATTCCCCGATAGCCCCTGTTCGTGTTTCCCCGAGTCGGGAGGATGCGGTCGAGCGGCCGATTCCTTCTAGGCCCTTGAAGCATAGCCCTTTTTGGAACTCGGCGAGTGTCTGATGACAGACAGGGCGGCTGCAACGTTCCCGATACCCCGAGTCTGGGCGCGCCTGCACGGTTGCGACGCCAGTTTTGCACCGACCTCTAAGCCGTTGGTCTTCTCGGATATGAGCCGCGTTCAGCAGCATAGACGGGGTAACGGGAACGTTTACTGCCCTGATCGGGGTAACGGGAACGCTTTTGATGGGTATCCTCGGGGTAACGGGAACGGCTGCGCTCTTCCCAGGGACTCGAAGTTATTGTCATGTTGCGGCTGGAAGGAGGCCGTATGGCCGCGTTTACCTCAGAATTGGAGGCATCCGAGTTGGTGTCTCCCGGCCAGCAGATCGACCTCTTCGTTGAGAGTCTCGTCTCTGCGCCTCTGCGCGATGACCGGGCAACCATGGAGTTCCCGTTCTTCGCGCTGCAGAAGCGGCCCCTGCTCACGCCGATCATCTATCAGGACGGCAACGTGTCCATCCGTGTCTCGCCTGGCGAGCGCGGCATCGCGACGATCTGGGACAAGGATGTCCTGATCTACCTGTCGAGCCTGATCAACGCCAAGATCGAGCGCGGCGAAGAAGTCTCGCGCACCGTCCGCATCGCGGCCTACGACATGCTGCGCGTGACACGCCGCCACACGGGCAAGAACGGCTATCAGGAAATTTACGACGCGCTGTTCAGGCTGCGGTCGACCACGATCACCACGGATATCCAATCGGGCGGCGAGCGCGAGACGCGCGGCTTCGGCTGGATCGACAGCTTCCGCATCCTGACGAGGGAGAACAAGGTGGGGAACCGGGTCATGCAGGGCCTGGAAATCACCCTCAACGATTGGACGTTTCGGGCGCTCGTGAAGGATCGCCGGGTCCTGGCCATCAACCCGGCCTATTTCGACCTGACCGGCGGGCTGGAGCGACGGCTCTATGAGATCGCCCGCAAGCACGTCGGACGGCAGGCTGAGTGGAAGGTCTCTTTGCTGCTGCTGGCCAAAAAGTGTGGCACGATGCAGCGTAACCTGCGGCGGTTCAAATTTGACCTGAAGGAGCTGGCCGAATTGGATCGGCTGCCAGACTACCAGCTGTTCCTCGTGAACGATCATGCCTCACCCACGGCTAAGGCGATGGAAGCGGCGGGCATGAAGGGCACAAAGGGTGCGAAGCGGACGCCGAACGAGGCGGTCCTGGTCGTCTTCAAGCCCCGCGCACGCGCCCTCCCCGACCCCAACGTTGGCATCGAAGCCACATAATACCAACGCACTGCTTAATGACCATTTTCGACCGAGGCCATGCGAAAACACCGTACCGCAACGGCAGCAATTAAGTACGCCGTTGCAAGGCTGACACCTATATTCCGCGCCGCTCGAACCACTCGTCGAGCGCCTCGATCACCATCTCCTGAATGGTCCGACGCTTCAGTCGTCCTGGTCCCGGCCGCCCAGCGTCCGCCAGCCGGAGGTAGCGGTTTTCATCCAGCTTCACTGTGGTAGCAACGGTCTGCCCTGATGACGCTGACGCGGGTGGTGGTGCCTCTTCCGCTGGGGGTGGCCGCTGCGTCAATGATTTCTTTGGTTCGGCGACGACTGCCGGGCGGGCGGGAACGACAATCTGTGCGGGTGCAGGAAGCGGCTGGGGAGCGTTTGCCCCCTCCCCTCCCCTCTGCTCCTCGGCGGCGGCGACCTCGGCGGCCTCATCCATTGCGATCGGCTTCGCGCCGCCCTTCCGGGGAATCGGGAACGCACTCAGGTCCGGCCCCTTACTCATGCTGCCACCTTTACGGATTTCCGCAGTCGCGTAGCTACGTAATTCCACAACTCCGCAACCTCCTTTGCCGAGTTGCTGGCCGGGTCGAGCTCGCTCACGGTTCGGCCGTCGATTCCCGATGTGGGAAAAGCAACTGAATGGTGGATGGTGGCTGTCGCGACTGTCCCGCTTTGCGAGAGGGCGATAGCCGCCTGCCCCGTGATCCGCGCGTTCTTCGTGGCTCCATTGATCACGAACACCATGGGCTTCTTGGCCTCGTCCACGATGTCGATCGTCCGGCCGACCGCATCCAGATCGTCTGGAGATGGCCGTGTCGGGATCAGGACCAAGTCGGCGAGTTCAACCACGGCCCGGATCAGCCCGGTGGCCTGGGGCGGGGTATCGATGATGACCAGCTTGAAGCCGCCCGCCCGCGCCTGCTCAATATGCTTGGGCAGATCCTCTAGCCGGCTTGCGAAGAACACCGGGGACTCCGCCTGACGTCGATTCCACCAGCCCGCCAAGCCTCCTTGTGGGTCGGCATCGATGAGAACGACAGGCCCCTCCCCTGCCCGCTCTGCTTCCACGGCGAGATGGCGCGACAAGGTGGTTTTGCCCGCCCCGCCCTTTTGTGAAGCCAAAACAAGTACATGCATGAAGGTTCTCCGCCTGAACTCAATGATCCATTTTTAACTATACCGCACCCACATGCGGGAGGATAGATGCACGTAGCCACGGACTTACGTCAAAACGTGCGTCCGTGCGGACGGATGTGCTGAGCCGCAGCTCGCCTCGGCTGGTAGCGGTATGCGCAATTCCGTATTTGCGTGGATGGGCAGTTACGGTGGTGTGTATGGCAGCATCCACGTATATGCGGAATTACGTCAATGGGCCGTTGCGGTGACGCGTATAACAACATTCACTTGTCTACGCATTTGCGGTGCTACGTCGATACTCACTTGCGGAGCACCGCAAGCCGAGGCCGAGTCTCGTCCCGCGCATCCGCAGTTCCGCAACTCTGGAGTCACGTGCGTGCGTAGCTCAGTGATGGCGGAACCGTGCGCCCGCCTCGTGCCAGCTGTATGTCTCCCTGTGCCGAGGAGGAATTCGGTCTTGTCGTCGCCATGCGGATCGAACAAGGACCGCCTCCGGCGGGGGCGGGGTACATTTGCTACCAATCGCTGGGTTGGGTGCTGCGGGCAGGGCAGGGGCGCAGTTGCGCAACCTCCCGGGTTGTCGTTGACAGAGGACAGAGCGTCGGTTGT
>PKWQ01000381.1 GCA_003133265.1 Acetobacteraceae bacterium | reverse complement strand
GTCTCGTTGTTGGCCAGCATCAGGCACACCAGCGCCGGCCCGCCATCGGCGAGCAGTGCCCCCAGCGCATCGAGATCGGCGATCCCGTCGCGGTCCACCGGCAGGATCGCCGCATCCGGCGCGGCGGCGCGCACCGCGTCGTGCTCGGTGGCGCCAACGATCAGCCGCCGCCCGGCCNNCGGTGCCGCCGGAGGTGAACACCAGTTCCGCCGGCCTGCCGCCGAAACGGGCGGCGATCGCCTCGCGCGCATCTTCCATCACCCGCCGCGCCGCGCGCCCGGCGCCGTGGATCGAGGACGGGTTGCCGGTGACCTCCAGCGCCGCCAGCACGGCGGCGCGCGCCTCCGGGCGCAGTGGTTCGGTGGCGTTGGCGTCGAGATACACCATGCTAATCCGCCGCCAGCGTTGCCGGCCGGTCGCCCGCCAGTTCCCTCGCCCGGACGGCGACCTTGCCCTCGATCACGTCGGCCAGGCTCACGGCGGACAGGAACCGGTGGATCTGCTGGCTCAGCTCGTACCACAGGTCATGGGTGCGGCAGCGCACGGGCGCGCCGTCGCCATCCAGCAGGCAGCCCGGCCCGTCCTCGCGGCAGCGGGTCACGCGGATCGGCTCGTCCACGGCGTTGACGATGTCGGCGATCGGCAGGCGCGCGGTCGGCCGGGCCAGCCGGTAGCCGCCGCCGGGGCCGCGCACCGACGTGACGATCCCGGCGCGGCGCAGCTTGCCGAACAGCTGTTCGAGGTAGGACTGGCTCAATTGCTGGCTGGCCGCGATCTCCGCCAGCGTGACCGGACGCGCCGGCGCCTCCCGCTCGCGCGCGGCCAGATCGACCAGCGCCATCACTGCATAGCGTCCGCGGGTGGAGAGCTGCATCGGTTCACTTCGTCGCCGACTGGGCCGGCTGGCGCGGCGCCTCGGCGCTGATGCGGCCGACCCGCGCTTCCAGATCCGCCAGTTCCGCGCGCATTTCCGCCAGATCGTGCAGCAGCGGATCGAGGCTGTCGTCGCAGGGCATGCCGTAGGGATCGAACGCCGGCTGGCGGCGGTCGCGCGGCAGCTTGCGGTCCACCGGGCGCGCCGGGATGCCGACCATGGTGGTGTCGTTCGGCACGTTGTCCACCACCACGGCGTTGGAGCCGACGCGGGCATTGTCGCCGACGGTGATCGGCCCCAGCACCTTGGCGCCGGCACCGATGATCACGTTGTTGCCCACCGTCGGATGGCGCTTGCCGCCCATGGTGCGCGCGACCCCCAGCGTGACCTGATGATACAGGTAGCAATCGTCGCCGACCTCCGCCGTCTCGCCGATCACCACGCCCATGCCATGGTCGATGATCAGCCGCCGCCCGAGCTTCGCCGCCGGATGGATCTCGATCCCGGTCGCCCAGCGGGCGATATGGGAGGAGAACCGGCCCGCCAGATACCACCCATGACACCACAGGAAGTGGGAAAACCGGTGCCACACCACTGCATGCAGTCCGGGATAGCAAAGCAGCACCTCCAACGCCGAGCGCGCGGCCGGATCGCGCTCACGATAGGTGCGGACCGTCTCCCGTAAAAACATGAAAGCCATGCGACAATTCCATTATGAAAGCCCTAGTGGCCCACCTATACTCCCCTAACCCTGGAGATTAGGAGCCTATCTCCGGGGGCACGGTCTGGTCGGGCGGCCGATGGGCAGGAGGATGCGATTTGCGGCGCCATTTCGCCGCATGCAAGCTATTTTTTCCGACCTCGTGGGTCAAGAATTCGCGGTTGGATGCTTGCCTAGGGGGCATACTTCGCGCCGCCGTCGGCAACGGGAAGCCGATGCGGATCGGGAAATTCGGGCTCCGCGCAGATGTCGGATCGATTCTTTATAGATCGGCAGTGGCCAGGGCCGCGAGGGCCCGACCGCAGACTGCCGGATGGGACAGAAAACGGATTTTGGAACGCCATGCCTGAAGTGATGTTCGCTGGCCCAGACGGCCGGCTCGAAGGCCGGTACCATCATTCCAAAGAGCCCGGCGCCCCGGTGGCGCTGATCCTGCACCCGCATCCGCTGCATGGCGGTTCGATGAACAATCGAATCACCTATACGATGTACCAGTCGTTCCAGAAACTGGGATGCTCGGTCATGCGGTTCAATTTTCGGGGAGTGGGACGCAGCCAGGGCCGCTATGACGGCGGGATCGGCGAGATCGGCGACGCCGCCGCCGCGCTCGACTGGATGCAGGCGGTCAACCCGAATTCCGGCGGACTGTGGATCGCCGGCTATTCGTTCGGCGCCTTCATCGGCATGCAGGTGCTGATGCGCCGGCCGGAAATCTCCGGCTGGGTCAGCATCGCGCCGCCGGCCAACCATTATGATTTCGGCTTCCTGGCGCCCTGCCCCTGCGGCGGGCTGATGGTGCATGGCGACGCCGACGAGCTGGTGCCCGANNGACAAGCTGAACACCCAGAAGAACGTCACCGTGGACTATCGCGTGTTCCCCGGCGTCGACCATGTGTTCGCCGAGCACGCGGACCGGGTGGGCGAAGCGGTCGAGGACCATGTCGGTCGGGCGATCTCCCGCCGCACCATGGCGCTGGCCGCGGACTGATCCGCGCCGTTTCCCGATCAAGGCGGCGGACCCCGGTCCGCCGCCTTTTTCATGCGCCCAGCCTTATGGCCGCCAACCTTATGGCCGCACGATCCGCCCGCCCGGCAGCGGGCGCGGCACGCCCGTCGTGCCGGGGAAGCTGATCGGCAGACCGGCCAGCACACGGGCGGCGAGGAAGCCGAAGCACTGCGCCTCCAGCGCGTCGCCGTCCCAGCCGACCCGCTCCACCGGTTCGACCGGCGCATCCAGCGCCGCCGCGAGCGCGGCCATGATCGCCGGATTGCGCCGCCCGCCGCCGCAGACCAGCCAGCGGCACGGCCGGGCGGGCAG
>PKWQ01000166.1 GCA_003133265.1 Acetobacteraceae bacterium | reverse complement strand
GACCATGGTGCATGAGGCGATGCTACTGGAATACAGCGGCCGCGACCTGGCGCTGATCGAGGCCGCGGCGGCGCTGAAGCTGCTGCTCTGGTTCACCCTGATCGGGACGGTGTTCTTCCCCTTCGCCCTGGCAAGCCCGGATGCGGGTTTGCTCGCCTGGCCGCTCGGCATCGCCGCCTGGGCGGCCAAGACGGCGGTGCTCGGCATCGCGCTCGCCTGCGTCGAGACGGCGCTCGCCAGGATGCGGGTGTTCCGGGTGCCGGAATTCCTCGGCATCGCGCTGCTGTTCGGCCTGCTGGCGGCGGTGTTCCTGTTCGTCGGCGCCGGCTTCGCCACCGGAGGCGGCTGAGCGGGCGCCTCAGTGACTGAAGAAAACCGGCACCGTCATTTCGTTCAGCAGCGTCCGCGTCACGCCGCCGAAGGCCACTTCCCGCGCGCGCGAATGCCCATAGGCGCCGGCGACGATCAGATCGGCCCCGATATCGGCGGAATAGGACAGCAACGCCTCGCCGTCCGAGATGTCGGAGGTAACCGTATGCGTCGCCTCCGCCTTCACCCCGTGCCGGGCCAGATGCAGCGAGATATCGGCCGCCGGCACCTCGCCATGGCCGTACACGCCGCCTTTCGGGTTGATCGCCAGCACCGTCACCGCTTTCGCCAGCTTGAGCAGCGGCATCGCATCGTTCACCGCCCGCGCCGCCTCCCGGCTTGCATTCCAGGCCACCAGGATGTGCGCGCCGATGGTGGTGAAATTGCCCGCGAACGGGATCACCAGCGCCGGGCGACCGGAACTCATCACCACATTGGCCGGGATCTGGTCGGTGCCGTCGGAACGCGGTTCGTAGCGGTTCGGCTGCCCGACCACCACCAGATCGGCATAGCGCGCATGCAGCGGCACCACTTCCGCCGGATCGCCCTCCACCACGCGCCATTCGCCCTCGATCCCCTCGCGCTGGACGAACCCGCGGAACGCCTGCTCGACCGGCGAGGCGGTCTTCCAGCCTTCGGCGCGCATCATCTCCACCAGTTCCTCCGGTCCCGGAGAGACCGCCGGCATCGCGTAGCCGTAGAACATGGCCGCCGTTGGAATGTTGACCGCATGTATGGCGGTGATGTGCGCCCCGCTGGCGGCCGCCACGCGCACCGCCAGTTCGCAACGCATCAGGCTGCGGGGGCCAGGATCGAGATGAACCAGAATGTCCTTGAAGGCCATCACGCGCTCCTTTCTGGATCGACCGCCACTGAGTAGGTCACAAACCTCCCGAGCGCCTTGATCTGGATCAGCCCGGTGGCGGCTGCCCGGTATCGCGCCGGCCGGTCTATCGGCGCGCGGTCAGCTTCCGGATCAGCGCATCGTAGGCCGCGAGATAGTCGGACATCGCCAGATGCTTCTCGGCGTACCGCCGCGCGCCGGTGCGGATGCGGTTGGCCAGCGCGCGGTCCTCGATCACCTCCAGCACCTGCCGCGCCAACGCCTTGGGATCGAAGAACGAGGCGAGCATACCGTTCTTGCCGTGCGCGATGAACTCGCGCACCGGTTCGGTATCGCTGCCGATCACCGCGCACCCGCTCGCCAGCGCCTCGCGCAGCGACCAGGACGCGACGAAGGGATAGGTCAGGTACACATGCGCGTCCGAGCGCTGCAACAGGTTCAGATAGATCTGGTAGTCGACCCGTCCGGCAAACGTCACGCGCGACAGGTCGATCTTGCCGTCAAGCTCCTTCAGCATCACCTCCCGCCATGTGCCGCTCGCCGGCGCGCTGCCGTAGCTGATGCCGTCGGCACCCACGATCACCACGCGCAGGTCCTTGCGCCCACGCAGCAAATGCGGCAACGCGCGCATGATGACGTGAAAGCCCCGATAGGGCTCCAGGTCGCGCGAGACATAGGTGACCAGCTTTTCCTCGGGCGCGATGGTGACGTCGCCGATTTTCAGCGGCGCGCGGCGCAATGCGGCATTGGGCGCGCACAGATCGAGATTGACCCCCTCGCGCAGCAGGGTGATGCGCGACTGCGCCCATTCCGGGTAGGTGGACAACTGCCATTGCGTCGGCGTCTGCCCGTGCTGGTCGAGCGCCAGCGCCAGATGATTGACCGCGTTCTTTGCCCGCACACGCGGATGGTCATGTACCGGTATCGGGAACTCGGTGTCGAAACCGACATCGATCCCATCGTAATGATAATAGAATTCCATATAGCCGAGCAGCGGCACATCCGGCCAGACATCGCACAGATTGAGCATCTCGCCCCAGCCGTGATGGCCGATGATGATGTCCGGATGAAAGCCCAGCCGCTTCAGGTTGGACGCGGTCTGTGCCACCACCTCGGCCCGGCGCATGGCCGCGTCGAAGTCACGCGCGGCCGGATGGGTTTCCATCGGCGGGTCGGCCGGATGACGATAGGGGACCTTCCGCGCGCCGGGAATGTTGTTGGCGTTCGGCTCGGTGATGAACACCACCTCATGCTTCTTCGACGCCACCAGATGCCGGACGAGATGCAGGAACTGGCCGGGAAAATTCTGATGGACGAAGAGATATTTCACGCGGTGATCTCGCAGGCAGGACCGCCCGGCGGCACGAAGCGCCAGGGGCCGGGGCGGACGGGCGGGACTGGTGCGGTTTGCAGTGACAATGAAGCCGGTCTAACGCGCCCGCTTGGCCGGCTTGGCGCTGGGCTTGGCGCTGGGCTTGGCGCTGGGCTTCGCCCCAGACTTGACCACCGGCTTCACGACGGGCTTCGCAACGGATTTCTTCGCCGCGGGCTTCGCAACGGGCTTGCCTGCCGGCTTCGCGCGCGCGCCGGACTTGCCAACCGCGCCGTGCTTGGCCAGCACGATCTGGAAGGCTTCGAGCGGCGCCAGATTCTCCGACTCGCATACCTCGGCGGCGGGCACCGGCCCGACCTCGCTGCCGTCGACGAAGCTCGCCTGTACCGTGCAGTTATAATCGGCGGCCGCCTTGCCCTTCAGCCGGACCTTCAGCCCGAGCAGCGGCAACGCCATTCCGCGGCTGCCGCAGAACTGTCCGCCGCCCACCCATGGCGAAAGCCAGCCACGCCCGAGCACAGCCTGGTATTCGATATCCTCAAGCGCGATCTTGGATTGCGGCGCGATGGAAAATCCCTCGATCCAGTTGCCGCTGCCTTGCAGGCCAGTCCACTCACCGAACGCGCCGACGACGTCGCCGGTGGCCTGGACATGCGCCACCACCTCGGCCTTCGCCAGTTCCTCCGCCGAGAGAACCGGCCGCCTGGTGGATTTCTGCGCCGCATCCGATGCGGCATCCGGGCTCAGGCGCAGCACCTGCAGGCGGGGGGCGCCGTCGGCGGCCTGTCCCGGCGCCTGGTAGATCGTCACCAGCACCTGGGCCGGGCCCGAAACGACGCGAATCAGCGCCGCCGCGTCCGACCCACTCAGCCAGCCATCGCCGCGAAAAGTGCTGATGCTGACAGCATCCGGCCGGCCCAGGGTTCCCGGCGGCAAAGACAGCCGGACGCCCGGCAGACCGGTGCCGCTTTCCGTGGCGACCGGCGAACCCGGCGCATGGAACACGCAAAACGTACCGGCATCCAGGGTCATCAGATGGCCGGACACCTTCAACTCGGTGATCCGCTTCTGGCCGCTTTCGGGTGTCTTCGTTTCTGCTTCGGACATATTCTGTGATCTCGCCTCTTTGATCCGCTCGTGTAGCCGGTGGCTGCTGCCTGGATGCGGAATTCGGGATGGGTCGGCAATAAGTTATGCACGCTCAGGTCTGCTTCACAGACCTCTGCCTATCAGACTCAGTCATTCCGCAACAGACCCGCCGCGGTAAACAATGCATTATTTATCGCCGGCGGCGACAATCCCAACGGCAGCACGATCCCGCGCCCGGTGCGGCGGATACGCTCGGCCGGCGCGCCGATATCGAACGCCACCGCCGCCAGCCCGGCGCGCCAGGCTTCGGTCAGGGTGAAGCACCAGGTTTCCGGGCAGATCGAGGGCAGCAGAGCCAGACTGGCGCGCTGGGCGCGGATCAGCGCCGTGGCGTCCTCGGCGCGATACTCGCCGGTGACGAACACCTGCCCGGTATCTATCAGGCGCGCATCGTCGATGCTGTGGCCAACGACCACGAAATCGAGCGGCAGACCGCGCGCCTGGGCGTCGCGCGCGCAGGCCAGCAGCACATCGTAGCCTTTCTCGATCCCGATCGCACCGATCACCACGACCCGGCAGCGCCCGTCCGGCGGCGCAGCGGATGGCGGCGGATCGGCCAGCGCCGCGTCGTCCTCATGCGGCACGATCGCCGGTTCGATGCCCGGAAAATGGCGGCGGATGCGGTTCGCGGTATCGGCGGCGGGCACGATCACCCGCGCCGCCGCGCCGAGCAGATCGGCGGATGCGCGGCGCAGTTCGGCCACGGACAAGTCCGAGCCGTCCTTGCGGCCGGCATCGGCGATGCAGGCGTTGCAACTGGCGATGTCGGCGGGCTCTCCGCAATAGCGCCGCTCCGGCCCGACGAGGCCGACGCGCGGGCAGAAGCTGGCGGCATCGTGGATGAACACGTCGTAGGGCACGCCGAGCATCCCGATCAGCCGCGGCACCGCGCGTTCGTGGCCGAGCAGGTGATGCAGTTCCAGCCGTTCCGGCCGTTCCCCAGCGAGCAGGCGGGCGAGCGCGGACAACTCTCCGGGGATGGCGAACCGCAGATTGGGAAATTGCGTCTCCGTCCCCTCTGCCATCCGCACCGCCGGCGTGCCGTCCGCGAGCCGCGCCGGACGCAGCACCACCGGGCGCCGCCCGGCCGCGCGCACCGCATCGCAGCGGACGCGCAGATGCTGCTCGACCCCGCCGCCGGCTT
>PKWQ01000339.1:163-3780 GCA_003133265.1 Acetobacteraceae bacterium | reverse complement strand
GTCAATCGTTCTCGCCGATCCCCGCCATCACGCGTCGCCGTCCCGGCCGCGCACGTCCGGGCGAGGAAAGCGGAAATCGATGTTGCAGAACTCGCAGGTCATGACGATGTCGCCGTCCACCGCCATGTGGTCCAGGTCCTCGGCCGGGAACGTCTCCAGGATGTCCGCCAGCCGGGCGCGTGAGCAGCGGCAGCCGTAGGACAGCGCCCGCGCCCGGTCGGTGGCCACGCCCTCGGTGTGGAACAGCCGGTACAGCAGCCGGTCCGGCGGCAGCGCGTCGTTCAGCAGTTCCGCGTCGGTCAGCGTGCCGGCCAGCGCCAGCGCGGTGCGCCAGCTTTCTTCCTGCTCCTCGGCACTCAGCCCCGGATCGATCCCGCCCTCGCCGGGAACCTTCTCCAGGATCAGCGCCCCGGCGCGCCAGCCGGCCTCGGTGTGCTCGCAGGCCAGATGCACCATGCAGCCCATCTGCTCGGAGGTCTGGAAATAATGCAGCGCCATCTCCGCCAAGCTGGCGCCGTCGATCGCCACGATCCCCTGCTGGCGCTCGCGGTCCGCGCCCTGATCGACGGTGAAGGCCAGATAGCCGCTGCCCAGCAGCGCGTCCGCCCCCGGCGCCGGGTCAGCGGCGAGCAGTGCCGCGAGCTTGTCGGCGTTGGCGCGGGCATAGCCGCGCAGTTCGCCGGTGTCGGTGCAGTCCGCCAGCAATATCGATACCGGCCCGTCGCCCTTCGCCTGCAGGCTGAACGAACCACGGAACTTCAGCGCCGCGGCCAGCCCCGCCGCCAGCGCCATCGCCTGGCCCAGCAGGCTGGTCACCGCCGGATTGGCGGGATGGCGCGTCAGCAGCGCGTCGGCCAGCGGCCCGAGCCGCACCAGACGCCCGCGCATCGGCCGGTCCGGCAGGAAGAACGGGGTGATGCCGCGCGGCACGACGATATCGGGCACGCCGGGGCGGTCGGTATCGAGGAAGACGGGAATATCTGACATGGCACCAAGATAGGCATGCGCCCGGCGCTCGGCTAGACTCCGGCCGTGCCGGGGGGAATGCGGCGCGATGCGGGGGGCAGATGACTGTCGGAAGATTGATCGGCCGCCAATGGCTGATCCTGTGCTCGATCGCGCTGTCCCGCATCGCGTTCGGCTTCCAGTTGCAGACCGTCGGCAGTCTCGGTCCCGATCTCGTGGCCCGGTTCGGTATCGACTACACCGGGCTCGGCACGTTGATCGGTGCTTACATGCTGCCCGGCATCGTCGTCGCCCTGCCGCTCGGCCTGCTCGGCAGGCGCTTCGGCGAGCGGGCGGTGGTCGGGATCGGCGTGTCGCTGATGGCGCTCGGCGCGCTTGTCTGTGCGTTCGGCGGCGGTCCCGGCGGGATCTTCGCCGGACGAGTCATTTCCGGCGTCGGTGCCGTGGCGATGATCGTGCTGCAAGGCAAGATGATCGCCGACTGGTTTCATGGCCGGCAGCTGATGTTCGGACTCGGCGTCTCGGTCTCCGCCTTTCCGATCGGTGCCGGTCTGGCGCAGCTGATCCAGCCCGGGCTCGGTGCCGCATACGGATGGCAGGTGCCGTTTCTTGCCGGCGGGGCGCTGGCCGGCGTTGCGGCGGCGCTGTTCATCGCCGTCTACCGCCATTCCCCGTTCGCCGATCCGGTTCCGCGATCCTTCTCGCTGCCCGGCCGACGCGAATGCGTGATGGTGATCATCGCCGGGCTGATCTGGACCTTCTACACCGCGCCGTATTCCAGTTTCATCGCCTATACGCCGTCCCTGCTGACCGGGCGCGGCGACAGCCAGGCCTTGATCGCGGTGGTGATCACCCTCGCCACCTGGGGCAATGTGCCGGCGATCCTGCTGGGCGGCGGCTTTGCCAACCGGGTCGGCCATGTGACGATGTTCATGCTCGGCATGATCGCCATGATCGCCGGTCTGGTCGCGGGCGGGGCGGTCGACTGGCCGCTGGTCTCGGCATTCCTGATCGGGGTGATCGGGTCGGTGCAGCCGAGCGTGATCATGGCGGCGGGCACGCTGTCGGCCCGGCCGGAGAACCGCGCGGTCGGCATGTCGCTGTTCTATTCCACCTACTATATCGGCGGCACGGTGGGCCCGGCGCTGTGCGGCAAGGCGGCGGACCTGTATGGCGGCGTTGAAGGCGCGATATATGCCGCGGCGGCGCTGGCGATGCTGGCGATCCCCGCCTTCCTGGTTCACCGGCGGCTGCGGCACTGGGCCGGCGTGCCGGGCCTGGTGTGAAGGCTGAGCTTGTTTACCGCGCGGCGCCCAGCGCCCAGGCCAGCACGCCCTTCTGTGCGTGCAGCCGGTTCTCCGCCTCGTCGAACACCACCGATTGCGGCCCGTCGATCACCTCCGCGGTGACTTCCTCGCCACGATGCGCGGGCAGGCAGTGCATGAAGATGGCATCCGGCGCGGCCTTGGCCATCAGCGCCGAGGTCACGCGATACGGCGCCAGCAGATTGTGCCGGCTCTCGTTCGGATCGTCGGACATGCTGACCCAGGCGTCCGTCACCACGCAGCGCGCACCGGCGACGGCCTTTGCCGGGTTGTCGGTCAGTTCGACCTTGGCACCTTCCTTCAGCGCCCAGTCGATCAGCGCCTGCGGTGGGCGCAGGCTGTCCGGTGTGGCGAGGCGCAGGGTGAAGCCGAAGCGCACGGCGGCCTCGATCCAGCTGCGCGCGACATTGTTGCCGTCGCCGCACCACGCCACGATCTGTCCGGCGATCGGCCCGCGATGCTCCTCGAAGGTCAGCACGTCGGCCATCAGCTGGCAGGGATGCGAGGCTTCGGTCAGGCCGTTGATCACCGGCACCGTTGCGTATTTGGCCATCTCGATTAGCTTGGACGCATGATCGGTGCGCAGCATGATCGCGTCCACATAGCGCGACAGCACGCGCGCCGTGTCCGCCACCGACTCGCCGCGGCCCAGCTGGGTTTCCTTGCCGGACAGCACGATCACGTCGCCGCCGAGCTGGCGCATCGCCATCTCGAAGCTGACGCGGGTGCGGGTGCTGGGCTTCTCGAAAATCAGCGCGATGGCCTTGCCCGCCAGCGGGCGCGAGGAAACGCCGCCGGCGCGTTTGAAGCCGGCGGCGACATCCAGCATCTGGCGCAGCGTGGCGCCGTCGAAATCGCGCAGATCGAGGAAGTGCCGTGGGCCGGTCGCCGCACCGTTCGCGGTGGACCGGCCGTTGGACGTCGTGGCCCGCTTGAGCGACGAACTCAATTTGCCGCCGCCTTCTTTGCCGCGTCCTGGCTCTTCTGCGTGGCGCGTCGCAGCATGGCCAGGGCCTCGGTGATGTCCTGATCCGTCACCACCAGCGGCGGGGCCAGACGCAGCACATTCTCGCCGGCGGTGATGGCAAGCAGTCCCTCGGCGATGCAGGCGGCCTGCACATCGCCTTGCGGCGGCACGCATTTCATCCCCAGCAGCAGGCCCGCGCCGCGCACGTCCTCGAACACGGTGGGGAAGTCGCGCGCGATCTTCTCCAGCTCGGCGCGCAGCAAGCGGCCCTTGCGGTCCACGTCCGCCATGAAGCCCGGCGCCAGCATCACGTCCAGCACCGCATTGCCCGCGGCGCAGGCCAGCGGGTTGCCGCCATA
>PKWQ01000339.1:0-158 GCA_003133265.1 Acetobacteraceae bacterium | reverse complement strand
CAGCGGGAAGCCGCCGCCGATGCCCTTGGCCGAGGACATCACGTCCGGCACGATGCCGGCCCATTCGTGCGCGAACAGCTTGCCGGTGCGTCCCATGCCGGTCTGCACCTCGTCCATGCCCAGGATCAGGCCGTACTCGTCGCACACCGCGCGCAGGT
>PKWQ01000294.1 GCA_003133265.1 Acetobacteraceae bacterium | reverse complement strand
TCGTCGAGCAGCAGCAGCCGCGGCTCGGTGGCAAGCGCGCGGGCAACCTCTAGGCGCTTGCGCCCGGCCACCGTCAGCGCCGCCGCCGGCCGGTCCAGCACCGGGCCGAGGCCGAGTCTTGTGCCGACGTCGCGCGCCTTGGCTTCCGCGTCGGCGGGGTTGGCGGTGCGCAGGAAGGCGCCGAGGCGGATGTTCTCCATCACCGACAATCCGGCGAAGGGCTGGGTGACCTGGAATGTACGCACCATGCCGGCATCGGCGATGCGGTCGGGGCGCCAGCCGGTGATGTCGGTGCCCTCGAACCGGACCGTGCCGGCGTCGGGGCGGATGAAGCCGGCGATCATCGCGAACATGGTGGTCTTGCCGGCGCCGTTCGGGCCGATCAGCGCGACGATCGCGCCGGCGGGAACGTCGAGGTCGACGGACCTCACCGCCGCCAGTCCGCCAAAGCTTTTGGAGAGGCCGCGAACCTCAAGCATTGGCGCCTCGCTTCGCATTGCCGGCGCGATGCATCCGCAATCCGGCGATGCCGCCGGGCAGGAAGGCGACGATGGCCAGCAGCACCACGCCATACAGCATCGGCGCGAAGCCCGGGGTGTCGATCAGCGCGCGCGAGGTGTCCTCGATGATGTGCAGCACGATCGCGCCCAGCACCGGACCCCAGACCGTGCCGGCGCCGCCGATCATCGCCACCAGCAGCATCTCCACGCTGCGCTCGATGCCGAAGGCGATGGACGGGTCCACATACAGGAAAGTCTGCGCATAGAGCACGCCGGCGGTGGCGGTGATCGCGCCAGACAGAGCCAGCGCGCGCACCTTGGTGCCGACCAGATCGACGCCGAGCGCCGATGCCGCGTCCTCGTTCTCGCGCACCGCGATCAGCCGCGCGCCGAAGCGGGAGCGGCGCAGCCAGAGTGCCACCGATGTTGCCGCCGCCAGCAACGCCAGCGTCACCGCGTAGCTGGCGCGCCGGTCGGCGAACTGGAAATTCGTGAGCCCCGGCCTGAGCGGGATCAGGATGCCCAGGCCGCCACGAGTGATCTCCGCGCTGTTGGCGATGATGCGAAACACCTCGGAGAAGGCCAGCGTAACCAGGGCGAAGTAGCTGCCGCGCAGCCCGGCGCGAAAGGCGGCGATGCCGATGGCCGCACCGACCGCCGCGCCGAGGATGGCCCCCGCCGGCAGGCCGAGCCACGGGTTCAGCCCGTAGCGCGTTTGCAGGATGGCGGCGGTATAGGCGCCGATGCCGAAGAACGCCGCGTGGCCGAAGCTGGTCAGCCCGCCGAAGCCGCCGGAAATGTTCCAGCCCTGGCCGAGCAGGGCGGAAAACGCGGTGAGCATCGCGAGGTTCACCAGGAACTGCGACGGCAACGCGAGTGGGGCCAACGCGGCGAGCAGGATCAGCAGCGGCAGCAGGCGTTTCATCGTGCTGCCCCGAACAGCCCGGTGGGGCGCAGCAGCAGCACGGCGATGAACACCAGGCTGATGCCGATCGGGCCGAGCGATTCTCCCAGGAACAACCCGCCCAGGCTCTCGGTCACGCCGATGATCAGCCCGCCCAGCACCGCGCCCGGAAAACTTCCCATGCCGCCGAGCACGACGATGGTGAAGGACACCAGCACGAACACGTTGCCGACCTGCGGCGAGACATAGAAGCTCGGCAGCAGCAGACAGGCGGCGGCACCCAGGCAGGCGACGCCGATGCCGTAGGAGAGGGCGAAGATGCGGCCCGGGCGGATGCCGACCAGCCGCGCCCCGTCCGGTTCCTTCGCCACGGCGCGGATCGCGCGTCCGGTGTCGGTGCGCGCCATGAACGCCCAGAGCAGCGCCGCCAGCACCAGCGCCACCGCGAACGAGACGACGCGCGGGACCGAGAGCAGCAGCGGCCCCAGCTCGATCATCTCGAACGAGTACGGCGTCTCGATCGTGCGGGTGTCGCCGGTGAAGACCACCAGGGCGAAATTATCCAGCACGATGGCGATGCCGAGCGTGGCGAGCAGGATGGCGCGGTCCTCGCCGCGGGAGATGCGGCCGATCACGCCGGCATAGAGCGCCCAGCCGAGCACGAACATGATCGCGGTCAGCGGCACCAGCGCCGCGTAGGGATCGAGCCCCACCCAGCTCACCAGCATCCAGGCGCCGAACATCGCCAGCATCAGCAGGCTGCCATGGGCGAAGTTGACGATGTGCAGCACGCCGTAGATCAGCGTGAGGCCGAGCGCCACCAGCGCGTAGACGCCCCCCGTCAGGACGCCGTTGATCAGCGCCGCGGCGAGAATATCGAGCGGAGGCAAGCCCGTTCAGACCTTGGGACGCGGGAACACCGGCTTGGCGTCGGCGAACTGCGACGGCCAGATCGTCTTGATGTCGCCCTTCTGGATCTGCAGGCCGACCGCGTGCCCACCCTTGTTCTGCCCGCCGATGAATGATGTGGGTCCGTAGGGCAGCATCTCGGGATAGTAGGTGCTGGCGGCCAGCGCCGGGATCACCTTCGCCTTGTCCGACGTGCCGGCATGCTCGAAGCCATCGGCCAGCAGGCCCACGGCGTAGTAGCCGAACAGGATTTCCCAGGTGAACGTGCCGCCGGCGCTCTCGACCCGCTCGCGGAACGCCAGAGAGGCCGGCTTGCGCGGGTTGTACCATTGGTTGAAATCCATCACATAGTCGGAAATGCCCGGCTGCTCCTTGGCGAATTTCAGGCCGAACCCGCCGCCGAGCACCGAGAACATCGCCACCAGCGGCACCCGCTGCTGCACCAGGGTGCGAATCAGCAGCATGTATTCGTTGACGTAGTTGGAGATGATCACCAGCTCCGGCTTCTGTTCCTTGATCCGCAGCGCGATGTTGGTGAAGTCGCGCGTCGGCGTGGCGTGCGGCATCAGTTCCAGCACCTTGATGCCGATGCCGGGCAGCTTGTCCTTCAGCGCGGTCGCTGTGTTGGTGCCGAACTCGCTGTTCTCGTGCACCAGCACCGCCGACTTCACCGGCGAGCCGGCGTTCTTGTTCACCTCATCGAGTTCCGTCACCGCGTCGGCAACGATCGGGCTGGCCGACGGGAACAGGCGGAACGTGTTGGTCAGGCCGCGCGTGGTCAGGTTGTCGGCCACGCCGCTGTCGATCGAGAATGGCAGGTTGTACTTCGCCGCCGCCTGCGTCGCCGCCAGCCCGAGCGAGGAGGAGAAGCAGCCGGTGAACCCGGACGCGCCGGCTTCCGCCATCTGATCGACCAGGCTCGCCGCCAGTTCGGGGCGCAGCTGCGCGTCGCCGAGCAGCGCTTCCAGCTTCGCCCCGCCCATCGACTTGATGCCGCCGGCTGCGTTGACGTCGGCGATGGCCATCTGCCCGCCCAGACGACACTGGGAGCCGGAGAAGGCGAGCGCGCCGGTAACCGGATGGATCAGGCCGAGTTTCACCGGCGCGGGGTCAGCGCGCAGCACGGCGGGCATGGCGAGCGTGGCGACGCCGGCGGCGAGGATGGTGCGGCGGTTCAGCAACGGTGACTTGGCGGTCATGCGAAAGACTCCCCGGAAACCCCTGATAACAGTTTGCCATGATTGCGTCGGCTTGTAGCCATTCTCTAGAGGTCTGGCGGCGCGGATGACATATTTTTCTGCGCCAGCCGTTCCCCCGGCAGGGCGGGTTCCTTGCGCGGCTCCGGCGAGCATGGCACGGTCCGCCACCCTTGAATGCGAGAATGGATACTCTGTCGATGGGCGGGAACGCGCAAACCTCTACTAGCCAGGCCGGATTCGGCGATAAATTCACGTCGTACGCGCCCGGCGTGGCGGCTTGTCTGCTCATCGCCATCGTTGCCAACCTGGCCGGCAGCTACGCGCCCACCATCGGCGCGCCGATCTTCGCCATCGCCATCGGCGTCACCATCGCCAATCTGTTCGGCGGCGCCAAGGTCGCCGGCAAGTTGAAGGTGAAGGATATCAGCGGCACGGCGCTGCGCGCGGGGATCATCCTGCTCGGCGAGACCCTGAATCTGAAGGATGTGGCGCTGACCGGACTGACCTCGCTCTCGCTGATGGCGGTGACGATCTCGGTCGGTTTCGCCTTCGCGCTGCTGGTGGGCCGCGCGATGGGGGTGGACTGGCGGATGCGGCTGCTGATCGGCATCGGCACCGTGATCTGCGGCGGGTCCGCCATCGCCGCGCTGGCGCCGGTGATCCGGGCCAAATCCGAGGACATCGCCTATTCGATCTCGGTGATCTTCCTGTTCAACATGCTGGCGGTGATCATTTTTCCCGGCGTTGGCCACATGATCGGGCTGTCCGACGACGGCTTCGGCCTGTGGGCCGGCACGGCGGTGAACGACACCTCGGCGGTGGTGGCGGCGGGGTTCGCGTTCAGCAAGGCCGCTGGCGTCTACGCGACGATCGTCAAGCTGACGCGCACCACGCTGATCATTCCGATCGTGCTGGGCATTGGGCTGGCGATGCCGTTCCTGGACCGTTCCGAGACCGCCGGCGCCGGGTTGGCGGGACGGCTGAAAAAGGCGGTGCCCTGGTTCATCCTGTGGTTCGTCGTCGCGTCATTGACCAACACGCTCGGCATGGTCGGCAGCATGGCGCCTTCCATCCAGTCGGCGGCGCGCTTCGTGCTGGTGCTGGCGCTGGCCGCGGTGGGATTGCAAGGACATTGGCGCGCCTTCGCCGGCGCCGGTGTGAAGCCGCTGCTGCTCGGGCTCGGCACCTGGGCGGTGGTGGCGGCGAGCAGTCTGGCAGTGCAGTACTGGACGATGCAGCTCTGAGCGCGCCCGCTCTGAGTCTGGCCCGCGCCGCCTATGCGGCGTGGCGTGCCAGCAGCGGGCGCACGAACTCGGCGACATCGCCGCCCTCGAAACGGTAGCCGGCCACTCCGGCTGCCTCCGCCGCCGCCAGATCGGTTGGCTGGTCGCCGACCAGCAGGCAGCGGGACGGATCGAGTTCCCAGCGCGCGATCAGGTCCAGCAGCATCCCCGGCGCGGGTTTGCGCCAGTCGCTGACCCGGCGGTAGGTCGTCCACCGTGCCGTCGGGGTGATACGGGCAGTAGCGCAGATCGTCGATGGTGCCGCCGGCGGTGCGGACCTGGTCGATCATCCAGCGGTGCAGGTCGGCCAGCGTCGCCTCGTCGTACAGGCCGCGCGCGATGCCGGACTGGTTGGTGACGACGAAGACGTGAAAGCCGGCGTCGGTGGCGGCCCGGATCGCCTCGATCGCGCCTGGCATCCACTCGAACCGCTCGCGGGTGCCGACCCAGCCGTGATCGACGTTGATCACGCCGTCGCGGTCCAGGAACAGGGCGGGGCGGTGCAGGCGGTGCGGCAGTTCGGTCTGGGCGCGCGCGAAATCGTCGGGTACGCCGATATCGATGAAATAGCCGTCGCCCTCGGTGCCGCGCAGCCCGCCGTCTTCGGCGAGGCGCGGCAGAATGTCGCGCTCCAGCGAGCAGACCGGGGCCAAGTGGTCCAGAATGCGGCGGTCGAACAGATAGATGCCGGCATTGATGGTGCCCGGACCGCCGGGGGCCGGGCGCTCGCGGAACGCGGTGACGCGCTGGCCGTCGGTCTCCACCACGCCATAGCGCGAGGCGTCGGACAGCCGGCGCAGCACCATCCGCCCGGTGACGTCCTCGCCGTCCAGCGCGGCGTCGGCGAGCAGGCGGGCGAGATTGAAGTCCAGGATGGAGTCGCCGTTGCACAGCAGGAACCGCTCGCTCAGATGCGCGCGCGCATGGGTCAGCGCCCCGCCGGTGCCGGCGCGGACCGGCTCCTCGGCGCAGGTGATCCGGACATGGGCTGGCAGTTTCGCCGCCAGTTCGGGCAGCGCCGCCGCGATCCGGTCCGACAGATGCCCGGTCAGCAGCAGGAAGTCCGAGACGCCGTAGCGGACGAACTCGCGCAGCAGCCAGCCGAGGAACGGCCGGTCGCCGCAGGGCAGGATCGGCTTGGGCGTGGTTGCGGTCAGCGAGCCGAGGCGCGCGCCGAGGCCGCCGACCAGGATCACCGCCTGACGGATGGTGGCGCGCCGCATGTCAGGCGACGGCGGGCCGGGGGAACATCGCCCGCTCCACCAGGGCGCAGACGATGTGCGCGGCGACGATGTGGACCTGCTGGATCACCGCGGTCTTCGCCGATGGCGCTTCCAGCAGCAGATCAGTCTTTTCCCGCATCGGCCCGCCATTGGCGCCGCTGAAGCCGAGCGAGATCAGGCCATGGCTTTTCGCCGCATCGAAGGCGCGCAGCACGTTCGGCGACTTGCCGGAGGTGGAGATGCCGAGGAACACGTCGCCCTTCTGGCCGAGGCCGAGCACCTGACGCTCGAAGATCAGCTCGTAACCATAATCGTTGCCGGTGGCGGTGATCACCGAGGTATCGGTGGTCAGCGCGACGGCGGCCAGCGGCGCGCGGTCGTACATCAGGCGGGAGATGAACTCCCCGGCGATGTGCTGGGCGTCGGCGGCGCTGCCGCCATTGCCGGCG
>PKWQ01000037.1 GCA_003133265.1 Acetobacteraceae bacterium | reverse complement strand
GCGCCGCGGTTGGCGGCTTCCATGACACCGGGGCCGCCGCCGGTCATCACCATGATGCGCCCGCCGACCGCATGCTCGCCGGCCGCGCCCACAAGCCGGCCGAAGCCTCGCGCGACGTCATAGTAGCGGCTTTTGTCCAGCAGGCGGCGGGCGATCGCCAGTCGACGCTGCGCCTCGGCATTGTTCGGGGCGGCCGCCGTTGCCGCTTCGCAAGCGTCCACCGATCGTCGCGCCGTTTCGTGCTGGGGGATGCGGGTGCTGCCGAACACCACCACCGTGTGCGCGACGCCATGCGCCTCCAGCAGCCGCTCGGCCTTCAGGTAGTCGAGCTGAAGGCGTGGCCCGCGTGCGTCGCTGCCGTTCAGGAAGTCGATATCGCGGTCGGCCTCCCGGTAGCTGGAGTTGCGCAGGATTGCCTGGATCGCCGCGGGGGCATCCGGATCATCTTCAACCGACTTGGGCCGGTGCTCCGGCAGCGGCTGGCGTCGTTGGTCCGGGTGCGGCGGCGAGGGAATGCGGCGGGCCAGTCCGGCGGACGCATGCGAGGTGCCGTCCCCGACGATGGGTTTACGATTCGGCGGGATATTCAGGTCGTGTACCACCTTATGCTCCTGCCCAGTCTCATGGGATCGGCGAGCGTAGGATGTTCAGCCGCTGCATGATAGTGAAGAGGATCCAGGGCACACGCGGGCCTAGTATGACACCGAGTTCCGAGGTGGTATTTCGGTCTTCATCTCGCGAGAGGCGGTGGAAGCTTGCGTCGACAATGGCCGGCTGGAGATCTCCCGGCGGAACTCAAGGCCAGGCTCGGCCCGGATGCGACGCTCGACGACGTGTTCGAGAAACTGACCGGCGCGGGGATCGAGGCCGAAGGAGGGTACCGTGAAGTCAGGCAGACACGTCTTGGCGCCCGCGAGCATTCCTAGCCGGTCGCTCCTGACTGCTGCTTTCGATTATGCGACCCAGGTGCTGGCGGTTGCGGACGCAGAGGTGTGCAAGCTTCGGCATGACCCGTGGGAGCTCGTGAGCCGCGGCGTTCAACCTGTGCTGTGGCTCGTGCTGTTTGGCGGGGTGATGGCCCAGGTCCGTGGCTTGGCACCCGGATCGGTTCCTTATCTGGATTTTCTCGCGCCGGGCATCCTGGCGCAAAGCGTGCTGTTCGTTGCCATCTTCTACGGGATTTCCGCCATCTGGGAACGCGACCTCGGCGTTCTGCAACGCTACATGGTCAGCCCTGCCCCGCGGAGCGCCCTCGTCATCCCAGGCCATTGTCATATATTTCTGCGCCGCCGCACTGGGGGTCGATGTCAGCTTCGATCCCCGCAACATCCTCATCGTCGTCTGCCTTATCGTGCTGGGCTCCGGACTGTTCTCGACCTTCTCGCTGATCATCGCCTGCATCGTGAAGACACGCGAGCGCTTCATGGGGATCGGCCAGGTTCTCACCATGCCGATCTTCTTTGCCAGCAATGCGATCTATCCGATCGAGCTGATGCCGCGATGGCTAAAAGCGGTTTCATTGATGAACCCGCTCAGCTACGAGGTCGATGGTCTCAGGGCAATGATGCTGCAGGGTGGCGCGACGACGTTTGGTCTCGATCGGGATCTTGCGGCGCTGCTGCTTGCCTATTCGGTCCTGATCGTGATCGCGACGCGGATGTATCCGAGAATGACGGAATAACAGCGCGAGCCGAGGATTTCCGCTTGCCAGCGGTTCAGTGCCAGTGACTGCTCGACCCGGTGCGGGCACGGGTTAGCCCTGTAGGGTATTGCCAATGGCCTGGTAAACGTCACCAACTTGATCTGGGTCAAGGCAAAACGAGCGCTACCGGTCTAAGAGTTGTCGCGGCGAGAGCGCGTCTGTGGACATGGAGTAGCTTATGTCTGACGTCGATCATGCATCTTCGGTATCGCGGCGATCGTTCCTTAGTGGCGCGGGGGTTGCCGCAAGCGGCATGGCACTGCTCGATGAGGCGCACGCTGCCGTCGCGGCAGACGAGCCGGCGGTGACGGGCCCAGGCGTCGTATCGCTCACATTGACCGTCAATGGTGTGGCGCGCGATGTGAACATAGAGCCGCGCGCCACACTCGCCGAGGTGCTGCGCGACGTGCTCGATCTCACCGGCACGAAGATCGGCTGTGACCGCGGCGCCTGTTCGGCCTGCACTGTCTGGCTCGACGGTGCGCCCGTTGCATCCTGCATGCTGCTGGCGATCGATGTTGGCACCCGTGCGGTAACCACCATCGAGGGCCTGGCGCACGGCGACGCATTGCATCCCGTGCAGGAGGCGTTCATTGCGCATGACGCGCTGCAGTGCGGTTATTGCACGCCGGGCATGGTCATGAGTTGCGCCGCGCTATTGCAGCGCACCCAGCAGCCCACAGCGGAGGACGTGCAGGCAGCAATCAGTGGACATCTCTGCCGCTGCGGCACCTACCCGCACGTCGTGGAGGCAGTACAGGCCGCCAGCCAGGCACGGAAGGCATGACCGTGAGCGACAACCGGCGGACCGAAAAATTCCCGTTCGGCATTGCCAGTGTCGGGCTGGACGAAATCGAGCGGCGCATTCCCGCCGGCGAGCCTCCGCCACTGCCGCCGAACGACGCGCTTCAGGTGATCGGCAAGCCGGTGCGACGACAGGATGCGCGCGCCAAGGTCACCGGTGCCATGCGGTTCACCGTGGACGTCAAGCTGCCAGGTCTTTTGCATGCGCGCATCCTGCGTTCGCCGTTGCCACATGCGCGGGTGCAGGCGATCGATATCGAGGCCGTCGCGCGCCAGCCAGGCGTCCGCGCCGTATTGGTTATCGCGTCGTCAGACACTATCCTGCGTTATGTGGGTGCGCCCGTCGCGGCGGTCGCGGCGACAACGCAAGCCGCGGCGGAGGCTGCCCTGCGGCTGATCCGTGTCAACTATGCGCCCCTGCCGTTTGTCGTAGATCTGGATACAGCGCGTCGTCCGGATGCACCGCTGGTTTACCCGGCCGGAGAGCGGCCGTCGCTGTCCATTGCCGAAATTCTCGTCGCGTCTGCCCTGAAATTAACCGGCAATGTGCGCGGCCCGGACACCCAAGGCAGCCGGGGCGACATCGCGCAAGGCTTCGCCCAGGCCCAAGTGATCGTCGAAAGCGACTATCGCACGCAGACGCAGACCCATTGCTGCCTGGAGCCGCACGCGATCGTCGCCGACTGGCGGGCGGATGGCCTGACTGTCTGGATGTCCACTCAGTTCACCGCGGGCGTGCGCCGCGAACTGGCGCAGACCTTTGGTCTGAAGCTTGGCGAGGTACGCGTGAAGGTCGCGGCCATGGGCGGCGGCTTCGGCTCAAAATCCCAGCTCGGCACCTATGGACGATATGCCGTCATGCTGTCGCGTCAGGCCAAAGCGCCCGTGCGGTTGGTGTTCGATCGCGCGGAGGAGCAGCTCGACAGCGGCAACCGTCCGGCCACCTGGCAGCACCTGCGCATCGGCGCGCGCCGTGACGGCATGCTCACCGCGGTCTCATTGCTGGAATACGGGACGGCGGGTGTGGGCGTTGGCGCTGGTGTGGGCAACTTCGCCCAAGCGCTGTACGCATGCCCCAATTTCTCGTCCGCGCAGAACGACGTATTCATCAATGCCGGCCGCAGCTCGCCGATGCGCGGTCCCGGCAACACGCCGGGCGCCTTTGCCATGGAGCAGGCGATCGACGAACTGGCCGACAAGCTCGGCCTCGATCCGTTGGTGCTGCGCGAACGCAACGACCCGAGCGCGGTGCGGCGCGAGCAACGCCGGCTCGGTGCGCAGCGTATCGGCTGGGACCGTCGCCACCAGCCCGGGGCCGATGCCGGGCCGGTCAAGCGTGGCCTAGGCATGGCGCAGTCGCTGTGGGGCGCCAACGTGCATACCAATGCCGCCTGCGAGGTCCGTCTGCTGCGCGACGGCTCGGTGGAGGTGCTGTCCAGCGTGCAGGATCTCGGCACCGGGATCGGCACGATTCTGGCGCAGGTCGTGGCGGAAGAGTTCGGTCTGCGGCCGGACGACATCATCGTGCATATCGGCGACACCGATTTTCCCGCCGGCCCGCCATCCTACGGCAGCCAGACCACCGCCTCCATCACGCCAGCCGCACGCAACGCCGCGTGGAAGGTGAAACAGATGTTGTTCCGGCAAGTCGCGGCGTCGCTCGGCGTTGCGCCGGAACAACTGGTGGCACGCGGTGGTCGGATCGTGGTGCTTGAAGATACCACCCGTGGCGTGAGTTTTCGTGAAGCCGCTGCCGGGTTGCGCACGGAACAAATCAGCGCCGTTGCAACACGTAGCGACGACTACGGCGGATTTCGTCGGCACATGGGCGACCAGGCCGGTGCGCAGAACGATATTGGCGGCGTGCAGTTCGCCGAGGTCTCGGTCGATACCGAGACTGGCACGATCCGGGTTGAGCGTGTCGTCGCGGTGCAGGATTGCGGTCGGCCAATGAACCCGAAACTGATCGAAAGCCAGGTGCAGGGCGGGGTGCTGATGGGGATCTCCTACGCGCTGCTGGAAGAACGCGTGATCGACCGGCAGACTGGCCACGTGATGAACGCCGACCTTGAGCAATACAAGCTTGTCGGCCCGCGCGAGGCTCCGTCGATCGAGGTGCTACTGCTGGAGAATTACCAGGGTCAGAGCGCAACCGACGCCTACGGCATCGCCGAGCCGTCGAACATTGCCACGGCCCCGGCGATCGCCAATGCCGTGTTCAACGCGATCGGCGTGCGCCTGCGTACCCTGCCGATGACGCCGGCAGCGGTACTCGCGGCACTCGACACCCGGCTGCGGAGGAACTGAGCGATGGACCGCTTCGTATGGCAGGTCGCGCGCTCCGTAACAGAGGCCGCAACGCTCGCCGGACGCACGGTCGCCGAGGCAATGCTCGCCGATCCCGGCCAGCCCGCGGCACCGGACTGCGTGGTGCTGAAGGCCGGCGGCATCGATCTGCTGGACCTGATGAAAGAGGGCCTGCTGCGGCCAAGCCGCGTGGTGAACCTGCGCGAGGTACCGGGGCTCGCTGCCATAACCGAGGATAGCAGCGGACTGCGTATCGGTACGCTGGTCACGCTGGAGCAACTCGCGACCCATCCCGCGCTGCGCCAGCGCTATGCCGCGCTCGCCGACGCGGTGGCCAGTTCGGCCAGCCCGCAAATTCGCCACGTGGCAACGCTCGGCGGCAATCTGCTGCAGCGGCCGCGCTGCTGGTATTTCCGCTCGGTGGCACATCACTGCGCACGCAAAGGCGGCGAGCACTGCTTCGCCTTTGCCGGCGAGAACCAATACCATGCCGTGTTCGGCCACGAGGGCTGCGCCATCGTCCACCCCTCCACCGCCGCGACCGCATTGGTTGCCTTCGATGCACGCGTCGAGTTGGTGAACGCACAGGGTGTCCCGCGCAGCGTGCCGCTCGGAGCGTTCCTGGTGGGACCGGGCATCGACGTAAAGCGCGAGACGGACTTAGGCGCCGGCGAAGTGCTCACGGCCGTGCTGTTGCCGCCGACAGCGGCAAGCACGCGTTCGGTATTTCTGAAACAAGCGGCAAGATCGTCGTCCGACTGGTCGATCGCCGATGTCGCCGTGGTGCTGGATCGCGCGCCGGACGGACGCTGCCAGCGCGCCTGCATCGTGCTCGGCGCCGCCGCGCCGGTGCCCTGGCGCGCCCAGCAAGCCGAGGCGGCATTGGTTGGGCAGATGATCGACGCGGCAGTCGCGCGTACAGCGGGGCAGGCTGCCATTGCCGGCGCCGTGCCACTCAGCCGCAACGCCTACAAGCTGCCGATCCTAGCAACCCTGGTGCGCCGCGCCGTGTTGCAAGCGGCCGGTGCACCCGAACCGGAGAATGGCCGATGACCACACGCCGTGAAACCAATCTCGGTATCCTGTCCGCCGCCGCCGCAGCGATGTCTCCCGGCCCCGCAGCTGCGCAGGAACTTCGACCGATCGAGTTGCCGGTCCCGCGCGCCGATTTCGGCCGCTCACTGGCGCAGGCGCTGAAGCTGCGTCGCTCGACGCGCGAATTCGCCGCCCGCCCGTTGCCACCGCAGGTATTGTCTGAACTGCTGTGGTCGGCCTATGGCGTCAACCGGCCGGCCACCGCGGATCGCACCGCGCCATCCTGGCGGCATGCGCGCGAGACCGATATCTTCGCCGCCATGGCGGACGGCGTCTGGCGCTATGACCCGATCGCGCATCGGCTGCTGCCGCAACTCGCCGCGGACGTCCGCGCCCAGACCGGTGCGCAGGACTTCGTCGGCGGCGCGCCACTCGACCTCGTCTATGTCTCCAACGCCGAGCATTTGAGTGGCGTTCCACGCGAAGAGCAGCATCGCGTTGCCGCCGCGGATACCGGCTTCATCGGCCAGAATGTCTACCTATATTGCGCCTCGGAGGGGCTGGCCTGCGTGTTCCGCGCCTCGCTGGACCAGGAGCGTCTCGCTCGCACGCTGAAGCTGGCTGAGGCGCAATTCATCACCTTCGCCCAGACCGTCGGCTATCCGAAAGCGTAGCGGACGTTGTTGCACGGATTGGCGCTGGTTGCCGGCGAGGGCCTGATCGGCATAAGCGGGGACCCCGTTTTCGACCGGAGGTGTCAATCGGCATGCAAAAAGGGCTCTTCCGCACTTTCCGTAAGCGTCGCGGCGGCGACACGTCGCAATTTGATTGGCTGCGGGGCGCCTTCGTAGATCAGGATGGCTGGGGCCGGAGGCGTTTGACGCGGTG
>PKWQ01000375.1 GCA_003133265.1 Acetobacteraceae bacterium | reverse complement strand
GTAGCGGCTGTTGACGTGACGGCGTTCTTGCCTGATTGTTTCGATCTGCATCATCGGCCTGGGAGCTTTGTTGGATCGAAACAATCAGGCCAGAACGCCGTCACGTCAACAGCCGCTACGCCGCCTTCGCCTGTCCGGCGATCCGCGCCAGATTGCCCATGATCTCGCGCGCGGTCTTCAGCCGGGTGGCCATGTCCATCTCGCGCACGATCGCCAGCTTGTGGTCGGGCCGCAGCCGCACCAGCCCACCCTTGGTCGACAGCCACGCCACCAGCCCCGCCGGGTTGGAGAACGCATTGCCACGGAAGCCCAGCACCATGCCCTTCGGCCCGGCCTCCAGCTTCTCCACCCCGGCCTCGCGGCAGGCGCGCTTGAGCGCGACCACCGACAGCAAATTCTCGACCTCCTCCGGCACCGGGCCGAAACGGTCGACCAGTTCGGCCGCCATCGCCTCGCTCTCGGCGTCGGAGCCCAGCGCGCCGATCCGGCGATACAGACCCAGCCGCACCGGCAGGTCGCGCACATAGGTCTCGGGGATCAGCACCGGCAGGCCGAGGCCGATATTCGGCGTCCAGTCGCGCTCGCTGCCGCGCGCCCTGCCCTCGCCGGCGCGGATTTCCGCGACCGCGTCTTCCAGCATCTGTTGATACAGCTCGATGCCGACCTCGCGGATATGACCGGACTGCTCATCGCCCAGCAGGTTGCCGGCGCCGCGGATGTCCAGATCGTGCGAGGCGAGCGTGAAGCCGGCGCCGAGGGCATCGAGCGTCTGCATCACCGTCAGCCGCTTCTCGGCGGCGACCGACAGGCGATGGTTCGGCGGCCAGGTCAGATAGGCATAGCCGCGCTGCTTGCCGCGCCCGACGCGCCCGCGCAGCTGATAGAGCTGGCCCAGGCCGAACATGTCGGCGCGATAGATCACCAGCGTGTTCACCGCCGGCATATCCAGTCCGCTCTCGACGATGTTGGTGGACAGCAGGATATCGTATTTGCCGTCGCCGAACTCGGTCATCACCCGCTCAAGCTCGGTCGGCGCCAGCCGTCCGTGTGCCTGGATGGTGCGCGCCTCCGGCACGATCTGCGCCAGCCGTTCGGACATCCGGTTCAGATCCTCGATGCGCGGCACGACGCAGAACACCTGCCCGCCACGGAACCGCTCGCGTTGCAGCGCCTCGCGGATCACCAGCGAGTCGAACGGCATGATGAAGGTGCGCACTGCCAGACGGTCCACCGGCGGCGTGGCGATCACGCTCATTTCCCGCACGCCGGTCAGCGCCAGTTGCAGGGTGCGCGGGATGGGCGTGGCGGTCAGCGTCAGCACATGCACGTCGGCCTTGATCTGCTTCAGCCGTTCCTTGTGCGCGACGCCGAAATGCTGCTCCTCGTCGACGATCAGCAGCCCGAGATCGGCGAACGCGATCGACTTGGCCAGCAGCGCGTGCGTGCCGATAACGATGTTGACGGAGCCGTCGGTAATGCCCTTGCGGACCTCGTTCGCCTCCTTGGCGGTGACCATGCGCGAGAGCTGCGCCACCTTGATCGGCAGGCCCTGGAAGCGGGCGCAGAAGGTGCGGTAATGCTGGCGCGACAGCAGCGTGGTCGGCACCACCACCGCGACCTGCGCGCCCGACATCGCGGCGACGAAGGCGGCCCGCAGCGCCACCTCGGTCTTGCCGAAGCCGACATCGCCGCAGATCAGCCGGTCCATGGGTCTGCCGGCCGCCATATCTTCAAGGACATCCGCGATGGCGCGGGCCTGGTCCTCGGTCTCGGCGAAGGGGAAGCGGGCGCAGAACTCGTCGAACGTGCCCTCGGGCGGCGCCATGATTTCGGCGTCGCGGATCTTGCGCGCGGCGGCGACGCGGATCAGCTCGCCGGCCATGTCGCGGATGCGCTGCTTCATCCGCGCCTTGCGCGTCTGCCAGCCCGCGCCGCCCAGCTTGTCCAGCGTCACGCCGTCATGCTCGCTGCCGTAGCGCGACAGCACCTCGATATTCTCGACTGGCAGGAACAGCTTTTCCCCGCCGTCATAGAGCAGCCGCAGGCAGTCATGCGGCGCGCCGGACACATCCAGCGTGGTCAGGCCGTCATAACGGCCGATGCCGTATTCCTGATGCACCACCAGATCGCCCTCGGCGATCTCGGTCGCCTCGGCGATGAACTGGTCGGCGCGCTTGCGCCGGCGCGGCGGGCGGCTGATGCGCTCGCCCAGCAGATCCTGCTCGCCGATCACGGCCAGACGCTCGGCGCCGAACTGGGCGAGGAAGCCGCGCTCGATCCCCAGCGTGACCAGCGAAACGGTGGCCGGCTTGCGGCGGCGCACCTCGGCCCAGCTCTCGTCCTGCTGGATATCCTTGAAGCCGTGCTCGCGCAGCAGATGCGCGATGCGCTCGCGCGAGCCGCGGGTCCAGGCGGCGACGACCAGCCGCCTGCCTTCCCGCACCCAGCGATCGGCCTGCTCGCGCAATTGCTGGAAGACGTTCACCCCGGGGCCAGCGGCACTCTGGGCGAACACCGGCCCCGGCCGGCCATTGCCGTCCACGCCCAGCGCATTGTCGGACTTGGCGAACGGGCTGAACGTCACAAGCGGTCCGCCGGCCAGCATCGCCTCCCAGCCGGCACGGTCCAGATAGAGCTGGCCGGACGGCAGCGGCCGGTACGGCACCTCGCCGTCGCGCGGCACCGCGCGGCGGGCGGCGAAATGGTCGGCGATCATCTCCAGCCGCGCCGTCAGCACCTCGTCCACCTGATGGTCCAGGCTGACCGAGGCACCCGGCAGATAGTCCAGCAGCGTGTCCATGCGCGGATGGAACAGCGGTACCCAATGCTCCATGCCCGGATGCCGCCTGCCGTCGGAGATCGACAGATAGATCGGGTCTTCCGCCGCTACCTGGCCGAACAGCTCGCGCCAGCCGGTGCGGAAGCGTGCGATCGAGTCCTTGTCCAGCGGCACTTCCGATACCGGGCGCAGCGTCAGCCGGTCACGCTTGTCGGCGCTGCGCTGGCTGGAGGGATCGAAGACGCGGATGCTCTCGATGGTGTCGCCGAACAGGTCCAGCCGCACCGGATCGGCTTCGCCGGCCGGAAAGATGTCGATGATGCCGCCGCGCATGGCGTATTCGCCGGGCTCCATCACCGTGCCGGCGCGGCCGTAGCCGTGCGCTTCCAGGAATTGCGCCAGAATCTCCGGCTGCACCGTGCCGTTGGTCTTCAGCTCCATGCTGGCGCCGGCGAACGCCTCATGCGGCGGCACGCGCTGGATCAGCGCGTTGACCGTGGTCAGCACGATGCGCGGCCGGGTGGGTTTCTCCAGCAGCCGCGCCAGGGTGGCGATGCGCTCGGACACCAGGGCCGGATTGGGCGAAACCCGGTCGTACGGCAGACAATCCCAGGCCGGGAAGCGCAGCACTTCCAGTTCCGGGGCGAAAAACCCGATCGCCTCGACCAGCCGCGCCATGCGGGCATCGTCGCGGGTGACGTGCAGGATCGGCCCGGCGAACTCCGCGCGGCGGCGAGCGAGCAGAAACGCGTCCCAGCCTTCCGGGGCACCCCAAACGGGGATAACAGCCTCCACACTCATTTTCCGGCGGCGTCCTTGATCCGGCGCAACATCGGCGAATCGGATTCCGACGGAATCGGCCGGCGGCCGGTCAGCCATTCCGCCAGATCGACATCCGGCAATTCGGTGATCTCCTCCAGCGCATCCAGCTCGGTTTCGGTCAGGACAGCGATGCGCGCGGCGATAAACCCGCCGATCAGCAGGTCGTTCTCATGCGTGCCGCGATGCGTGGCGCGAAACAATAGGCGTTTGCGGCGGGCATCCAGCGTTGCGTGTTCTGGTTCTGTCATCGGCGAGATGTCATATAACCTCGCTATCACCTCATGTCAGCCGTGCAAGATACCTTACTCATCCCGCTTTTCGCGCCCCTGACCCGGCTGCGTGGCATAGGCCAGGCGGTTTCGGCCCTGATTGCCCGCGCCGCCGGCGGGGATCGGGTGATCGATCTGCTGTTCCATCTGCCCGAGTCGTACCTGGACCGGCGCGACCGGCCGAGCATTGCCCAGGCCCGCGCCCATGTCCGACCGGGACAGGTGGCGACGCTGGCGGTGGAGGTGGTGCGCCACGAGCCGCCGGCCAATGCGCGCCAGCCGTGGAAGGTGGTGGTGACCGACGGCACCGGCTTCGCCGAGCTGGTGTTCTTCAAATTCACCCGTCAGGCGCAGACGCCGCCCGGCGCCAAGCTGCTGGTGTCGGGCAAGCTGGAGCTGTTCGCCGACCGGCTGACCATGGCGCACCCCGATTACATGGTGCCCGCCGACCGGGCGGAGCGGCTGCCGACGATCGAGCCGGTCTGGCCGCTGACCGCCGGCCTGTGGCCGCGTCAGGTGGCGCAGGCGATGGCACAGGCGCTGGAACTGGTCCCCGCGCTGGCGGAATGGGACGACGCGGCGTTGCTGCGGCGGGAGAAATGGCCGGGGTTCGCCGAGGCGTTGCGAACGGTGCAGGCCCCGACCGCCCTGCCCGACGAGCGCGCGCGCAACCGGCTTGCCTACGACGAATTGCTGGCCGGTCAGGTGGCGCTGTTCCTGATCCGCGGCCGGGTGCGCGCCCGCCCCGGCCGGGGGCTGACCGGCGACGGCCATCTGCGCGCCCAGGCGCTGGCCCGCTTCGGCCACGCTCCGACCCGATCCCAGCGTCAGGCGGTGGCGGAAATCGACGCCGACCTCGCCTCGCCGCGCCGGATGCTGCGGCTGCTGCAAGGCGATGTCGGCTCCGGCAAGACGCTGGTGGCGGCGCTGGCGATGCTGCGCGCGGTGGAGGCCGGCGCCCAGGCGGCATTGATGGCGCCGACCGAGGTGCTGGCCAAGCAGCATCACCGCGTCCTGTCGCGGCTATGCCCGGTCCCGGTCGCGCTGCTGACCGGCGGGGTGAAGGGCCAGGCGCGGACCAAGCTGCTGCGCGGGCTGGCCGACGGCTCGATCCCGATCGTGATCGGCACGCACGCTTTGTTCCAGGACTCCGTTACGTACCACGATCTGGCGCTGGCGGTGATCGACGAGCAGCACCGTTTCGGGGTGGACCAGCGCCTGTCGCTCGGCGGCAAGGGCGAGACCACCGACGTTCTGGTGATGACCGCGACCCCGATCCCGCGCACGCTGCTGCTGACCCAGTGGGGCGAGATGGATGTCAGCCGCCTGACCGAGAAGCCCGCCGGCCGCCAGCCGATCCGCACCACGCTGCACTCGCTGGCGACGCTGCCGGACGTGCTGGAGGCGCTGACCCGCAAGCTGGACGCCGGCGGGCGCATCTACTGGGTGTGCCCGATGGTCGCGGAAAGCGAACTGCTGGACGTCGCCGCCGCCGAGGCGCGCTTCGCCGAGTTGTCCGCCCGCTTCGGCCCGGTGGTCGGTCTGGCGCACGGCCAGCAGGACGCCGAGATACGCGACACGGCGCTGGCAGATTTCGCGTCCGGCAAGATCCGCCTGCTGGTGGCGACGACGGTGGTGGAAGTCGGCATGGATGTGCCGGAGGCGAGCGTGATGGTGATCGACCACGCCGAGCGTTTCGGCCTGGCGCAACTGCACCAGCTACGCGGCCGCGTCGGCCGTGGCTCGGAGGCGAGTTTTTGTCTGCTGCTGCACGACGACGGCCTGAGCGAGACGGCGCGGCGGCGGCTGATGCTGCTGCGCGACACCGAGGACGGCTTCGTCATCGCCGACGCCGATTTCCGCCTGCGCGGCGGCGGCGACGCGCTGGGAACCCGGCAGGCGGGAATGCCCGGCTTCCGTCTGGCCGACCCGGTGGCGCACGAGGGGCTGCTGCACATGGCGCACCGCGACGCCGAACTGCTGCTGGAGAAGGACCCGAAGCTGGTATCGGAACGCGGTCAGGCGGTGCGGGTGCTGTTGCGGCTGTTCGAGAGCAGGGCGGCGATGGCGACGCTGGCGGCGGGGTGATGGGGTGATGGGGCGGCGGCGTCTTCGCTCGCCGTCATCAACTCAACTCATGACGTACGTTGGCTAGGTATCGAAAACGACCGTTTTCGGGACACCCTGGCAGCCGCGAGCGGGATGGGTCGATCGAACTACGTTTTTGCAAGCCGTCGAAGTGCAGCAATAAACCGATGTATCTGTTGACGTTCGGGCGAGGCACCTAATTGAAACTCATCAGCGATAATGCCCGTGGCCGGTCCAAGTTGCAGTTTTGTCAAATACCTTCCTATCACCGGGCCGTCCAAGCGAGGGGTCGATTTGCTGATTTTGATGCTCGACTGACCATATTGTATCAATATGGCTCCTCCCTTCGTGGACCTCGAATGTGCACCAGCCCGCTCGCAGCGTTTAATGAATTCGTCTCGGGTCATCGAGCTGATCTTTGGATCAATTCGGGTGGAGCGTGTTCGAATCCAAGACGCCAAGGCCTCGACTACCCCATCCGTGGACAAGCCGTGCCCTTCTTTCGGGAAGGTGTCGGCAGTGACGGACATTACAAGTCCATAGACATCGTTGTCAGACGCTCTCAAAGAGTAATCGTTGTGATGTAGCATTGACAACAATGTGACTAGCGCAGTCCTCTTATTTCCATTGTGGAACGGATGATTTTTGGTTAGAGAATGAAATAGCGCTGCCGCTTTGCTGAAGACACTTGTGTATTTTTCCACAGAACCCAAACTGACCATTGGTCGGGCGCATGCTGACGCAAGAAGGTCGCGAGATTTGACACCAGGTGGGGAGATCGGGTCCGCTTCCTCGGCGAACACGGCTATAAGTTCGTTATGAACATCGACAACATTATCCGGTGAGGGGAGCCAGACCAAGGAATGGAACTCCGAGATTTTCCGCCGTTTGGTAGTTGACNNACGCCCACTTGCTTAGCCGCGCAACCTCCTTCTGGGCAACCAAACTCGCCTTCGCTGTCCTGCACAATTCATATGTGGACGCCCCCGCTTGCATGGGCCTTTGAGGCGCCTTCGACGAGATGGTCAAGTGCAGCGAGCAGCAGGGCGGATAAGCGAAGCGCCA
>PKWQ01000198.1 GCA_003133265.1 Acetobacteraceae bacterium | reverse complement strand
TGCCGCGTACGCCGACCGGCAAGCTGCGCAAGGACGTGCTGCGCGCGGAATACCGGGATCGCTTCCAACCACCCGCCGCCGGCGGGTAGGCCTGCATCAACCGCCGGCGATCTTCGGGATCAGAAAGATTTCGCTGTCGGGGCGCAGTTCGACGCCATAGGCGTCCTGGAATATCTCGCCGTCGATGGCGACCGCCATCCCTTCCTCGACCTGATGGCCGAGGCCGGGACACATCTGGTCGAGTTCCGTGACCAGACGGCGGAAACTGGTCGCCTGCACCTTGAACTCGGTCCTGCCGCCGGTGAACTGGCGGCAGGACGAGCCCGAGATGAAGACGGTCGGCACCGGCAGATCAGCCGGCGTCGATCGCCGCCAGGATCTTCGGCGGAGACATCGGCAGATGGCGCATGCGCTTGCCGATCGCGGCGCTGACCGCGTTGGCGACGGCGGCCAGCGGCGGCACGATCGGCACCTCGCCCACGCCCTTGGCCCCGAAGGGATGGCGCGGGTTCGGCACTTCGACCATCACCGCCTCGATCATCGGCAGGTCGGAGGCGACGGGCACGCGATAATCCAGCAGGCTGGCGTTATCCATGCGGCCCTTGGCGTCGTAGATATACTCCTCGTTCAACGCCCACCCGATGCCCTGGGCGGCGCCGCCCTGGATCTGGCCTTCGACGTAGGCCGGATGGATGGCACGGCCGACATCCTGCACGGCGGTATAGCGCAGCACCGTCACATGGCCGGTGTCCGGATCGACCTCGACGTCGCAGATATGCGTGCCATAGCCGGGGCCGGCGCCCTGCGCGTTGACCGACACCTCGGCGACGATCGGACCGCCGGTGCGGGCGGCCTTCAGCGCGATGGCCGCCAGCGGCAGCGGATCGAACCCGCCGGCATTGGCGCCGGTCGGAATCGCCTGCCCGTCCTTCCACTCCACCGCGTCCGGCGAAATGTCCCAGATCATCGCGGCGCGCTTCTTCATGTCCTCGCGCACCTTCTCCGCCGCCTGGGTGACGGCCATGCCGGTCGCGAAGGTAACGCGCGAACCGCCGGTCAGGTGGGTGAAGCCGATGGTCGCGGTATCGCCGATCACCGGACGCACATGCTCGACCGCGATGCCAAGCACCTCCGCGACCATCATCGCCATGGAGGCGCGAGAGCCGCCGATGTCCGGGCTGCCGGTCACGACGCTGACCGAGCCGTCCTCGTTCACATGAACGGCACCCGTGGATTCGCCGCCGATGTTGAACCAGAAGCCGGACGCAACGCCGCGGCCCTGGTTCGGACCCAGCTTGGTCGCGTAGTGCGGATGCGCCTTGGCGGCCTGCAGCGTCTCGATATAGCCGATATTCTGCAGGGTGGGACCGTAGGGCGCCTTGGTACCGTTCTTGGCCGCGTTCTTCAGGCGCAGCTCGATCGGATCGATGCCCAGCTTGAGCGCCAGCTCATCCATCGCGCTTTCGGTGGCGAAGGTGGAGATCGGCGCGCCCGGAGCACGATAGGCGGCAACCTTCGGGCGGTTGCTGACCACGTCGTAGCCGGTGATGCTGACATTCTTCAGGTCGTACATGGTGAAGCAGGTCATGCAGCCCGGTTGCACCGGCGAACCCGGGAACGCCCCGGCCTGGAACTTCAGCACCGCCTGGGCGGCGGTGATCGTGCCGTCCTTCTTGGCGCCGATCTTCACTTCGATGACGGCGCCGGATGTCGGGCCGCTGGCGCGGAACACCTCTTCCCGCGTCATCACGATCTTCACCGGCCGGCCGGACTTCTTCGACAACGCCAGCGCCACCGGCTCGATATAGACAAGGGTCTTGCCGCCGAAACCGCCGCCGATCTCGGCCGGGGTAACGCGGATGTCGGACAGCTCCATGCCCAGCAGCTTGGCGGTGTAGGCACGGACCATGAAATGGCCCTGGCTGCTGCTGAAGATTGTCGCCTGACCGTCGGCGCCATACGAGGTCACGCAGGCGTGCGGCTCGATATAGGCCTGATGCACCGGCTGGGTGGTGTATCGACCCTCGACGACGATTTCGGCTTCCTTGAAGCCTGCCTCGATATCGCCGAGGCTGAACTGCACCTTCCTGGCGACGTTGGACGGCGTGGTCGGCACCGGGTCGACCCCCGCCGTGAACACGTCATCGTGAAGAATCGGCGCGCCCGGCTTCATTGCGTCCTCGACGTCGATGACGTGCGGCAGGACCTNNCCGCGCGCCAGCACGTTGCGCGACAGGTCGCGGAAATTCACCGGACCTTCGCCGACGAACGCCTCTTCCGAGGCGATGTCCGGCAGGTCGGCCGAAGTGACGACGGCCTTCACGCCACGCAGCGCGAGCGCCTTGCTGATATCGACCGAGATGATGTTCGCATGCGCGTGCGGGCTGCGCAGAATCCTGCCGACAAGCATGCCGGGCAGCGACATATCCGCCCCGAAATTAGCGCGGCCGGTGACTTTGTCGGCGCCGTCCGGGCGGATCGGGCGGGTGCCGACGACTTTCAGATCAGCCTTACTGAGATAGGTCATACTGTTCATGCTCCTCGCATTTCAGCGGCGGCATCGAGAACGGCACGGACCACCTTGTCGTAACCAGTGCAGCGGCACAGATTGCCGG
>PKWQ01000201.1 GCA_003133265.1 Acetobacteraceae bacterium | reverse complement strand
CTGCTCGCCGCCGGACAGCTGGCGGCCGAAATTCTGCCGGCGCTGGGCCAGACGGGGGAACAATTCGTAGATGCGCGGGATCGTCCACGGCCCCGGACGCTCCAGCGGCACGCGCAGATTGTCGGCCACCGTCAGGTTGGCGAAGATCCGCCGTCCTTCCGGCACGTAGCCGACGCCGAGGGCGGCGATGCGGAAGGTCGGCAGATGCGTGGTTTCCTGCCCGAACACCCGNNAGCGTCGTGGTCTTGCCGGCGCCGTTGCGGCCGAGTAGCGCGGTGATGCGGCCTTCCGCCACGGTCAGGCCGACATCGTGCAGGATATGGCTCTTGCCATAGAAAGTGTTGAGCCCTTCGGCCTCCAGCGCGTTCATTCGGCGGTCCCAAGATAGGCGGCCTGCACCGCCGGGTTTTCCGAGATCTGTTGCGGCGTGCCGTCGGCCAGCAGCGCGCCCTGGTCCAGCACGGTGATCCGGTCGGCCAGGTTGAACACCACGCGCATGTCATGCTCGATCAGCACGATGGTGTAGTTGCTCTGCTTGTGCAGCCGGCGGATCAGCCCGGCGATCTGATAGGTCTCCTGCTCGCCCATTCCCGCCGTCGGCTCGTCCAGCAGCAGCAGTCGCGGCTTCAGGGCGAGCGCCATGGCGATCTCGGCCGCGCGCTGGTCGCCGTGCGACAGCTCGCCGACCGAGCGCCCGGCCTTGCTCTCCAGACCGCACAGCCCGAGCGTCTCCTCCGTCGCCCGGCGCACCGTCGCCGCCGCGTCGCGCCCGATCCAGGGACGCAGCGCAAAGCCCGAGCCGACCTCGACCGCGATGCGGACGTTCTCATGCACCGTGAGTTCAGGGAAGATCTCGGTGATCTGGAAGGTGCGCGCCATGCCGAGCTTGACACGCTCCTGGGCGGACAGGCGCGTGATGTCCTGGCCCTCCACCAGGATCGCCCCCGAGGTCGGTGGGAAGAACCCGGTGATCAGGTTGAAGAACGTGGTCTTGCCCGCGCCGTTCGGGCCGATGATCGCGCGCAGTTCGCCGGCCGCGACGCTGAGCGACACACCGTTCACCGCGACCAGACTGCCGAAAGTCTTCGTCGCGTTGCGGACCTCCAGCATGTTCATGGCGAACCCCTCCGTTGCAGAACGCCAAGCAGACCGCGCGGGAAGAACATCACCACCAGCACGAACAACAATCCGATGCAGCTCATCCAGTTCTCGGTCATGCTGGAGATGTAGTCCTGCAGGATCACGAACACCGCCGCCCCGACCAGCGGCCCCCAGAAGCTGCGCATGCCGCCCATCACCGCCATGATCACGATCTCGCCCGACAGGCTGTAGTGCAGCGACATCGGATCGGCGAAATTGTTGAGCAGCGCATACAGCGCGCCGGCGGCGGCGGCGAAATAGCAGGAGATCGAGAACGAGAGCCAGATATGCCGATCCACCGCGATGCCGAGGAAGCGGGCGCGGCGCTGGTTCTCGCGGACGGCGATCAGCGTGCGCCCGAACGGCGAGGCCAGCAGGAACGCCATCAGGCCGATGCAGATGGCGAACACCGCCAGCACGAAATAATAGAACAGGGTGCCGTTGTTCTGGATGTCGATCACCAGCGGGCCAAAATGCAGCGGCTGGCGGGAGAAGCCGCGCAGCCCGTCATAACCACCGGTGAAACTATTCCAGCTATAGGCGATATAATAGAAGATCTGCCCGAAGGCGATGGTCACCATGGCGAAATAAACGCCGCGGCGGCGCGCGATCAGCGCACCCAGCACGGTGCCGACAAGACCGCCGAGCAGGATGCCGAACAGCAAGGCCAGCAGCGTGCTGTTGGAGATATAGCGCAGCGTCAGCCCGGCCCCGTAGACGCCGAGCCCGAAATACGCGGCGTGGCCGAAGCTCATCACGCCGGTGAAGCCAAGCAGGAAATTCAGCGCCATGGCCACCAGGCCCATCACCAGCACATGCGAGGCCAGCGCCGTGTAGCCGCCGACCAGCGGCAGCCACAGCGGCGCGCTGAGCAGCACCACCCAGACAATGGCGGCCGGCAGCCAGCGCCGCTCCGTCGGGGCTTTCAGCACCGTTTCGATCGTCGTGGTGCTCATGTCAGCATGCCCTCTTCGCCCATCAGCCCGCGCGGGCGGATCAGCACAACCACCGCCATAATCACGTAGATCACCGCCTCCTGGGCGCTAGGGAAGAACACCGTGGTCAGCGCCGAGGCGACGCCGATCAGCAGCCCGCCGAGCAGCGTGCCGGTCAGGCTGCCGACGCCGCCGACGATGACGGCGATGAAGGCCGGCATCAGCAGATCGTCGCCCATGTTGGGATTGAGGCCGATCTGCCCGCCGGCCAGCACCCCGGCAAGGCCGGCGAGATAGATGCCAACAGCGAAGTTGAACGAGCGCAGCAGCCGGACATTGATGCCGAGTGCCGCGACCGTATCCAGATCAAGCGTGCCGGCGCGGATGCGTACGCCCATGCGGGTGTAGCGCAGGAACGCGAACAGGCCGATCACCGCGATGGCGACGATCGCCATCATGAACAGCCGGTAGCCGGTGATGAAGAACAATTCGCTGCTGATGCCCTGCGACAGGCTGGCCGGCACGGTCAGCGGCAGGCCCGTGGTGCCCCAGATATAGCGGCAGGCATCCTGGAGGATGAAGGCCAGCCCGAAGGTCAGCAACAGGCTGTAGACCGGGTCGCGGCTATAGACGCGGCGGATCATCACCCGCTCGATGAGATAGCCGATCACCGCGACCAGTGGCGGCGCGACGACCAGCGCGCCCCAGAAGCCGATATAGGGGGTCAGAACGAAGGCAAAATAGCCGCCGAGGGCGAGGAAGTTGCCGTGCGCGAAGTTGATGACGTTGCTGAGATTGAGGATCATCGCCACGCCAAGCGCCATCAGCACGTAGAAGGCGCCGATGATCAGCCCGTTGGTCACGTTGAACAGAACGAGTTGCAGCATCGGCCGCCCCTTCGCTTATGCCGTCCTTGCACGGAAGACCCCTGCCGCCGCCCGGACCGGGCCTGCACGGCGGCAGAGGTTTGTTCGGGAGCGACTAAGCCGGATAGGTCATCTTGCAGCCGTTCTCGGCAACCGTCCCGCCGGCCGTCTCTCCCGCTATCGCCTCTGCGATGGTGAACACATTGGCCGGATCGCCTTTGGGCGGATGCGCCTCGCCGGTGAAGATGCTGGGCATCAACTGGTGGTCGCCGGTGCGGAAGAAGACCTTGCCCGGTTGCAACGCCACCTCGGGCGGCAGTACCAGCCCCTCCAGCGCACGGGCCATCTTGATCCCTTCGAGGCTCTTGGCCGCCTCGGCGGCGAGCTTGAACGAATGGACGCCGACATAGCCGAACCAATGCCGGGCCGAAGCCGGCTTATTGGTGGCCTTCTTGATCCCGGCGACGAACTCCGCGACATGCGGGACGCCGGGCTGGTTCCACCACCATTCCATGGTCCACCAGCCGGTCTGCGCTTCCGGCGGGACGGAGGTGATGCTCTCGAGTTCGAACAACGCCCCGCCCAGCGCCATGTCCTTCTGCATGCCGAACTGGGTGAACTGCTTCATGCAGTTGATCTGCGCCAGCCCGCCCATGTTGTTCAGCAGCACGTCCGGTTTGTAGGCCTTCGCCTTGATCAGCGTCGCCGAGAAATCGACCGTGTTGATCGGCAGCTTGTCGCCCTCGTAGGTGCCACCCATCGCGGTCAACTGCTTGACGAACCCTTCCTGCAAGGTCTGGCCATAGGCGTAGTCCGGCGTGATGAAGAACCAGCGCTTGCCGAATTTCTTCACCAGTGTCGCCGAGATCGCTGCCGAGTCCATGGTTGTGGTGTTGCAGATGCGGAAGACGTTCCACTTGCAATCCTTGCCGGTGATCGGGTCGGTATGACCGCCGGGCACGATGTGAAACACCCCCTTCTCGCTGGTCACGCCGGCAATGGCGTAGGCGATGGCGGAGTTCACGTCGGCGAAGATGCCATCGACCTTGTCTCGGTCGATCAGCTTGCGCGCCTTCTGCACGCCGGTGCCGACATCGTTGGCGGAATCCTCGACCAGCAGTTCGAGCTGCCGCCCCAGCACGCCACCGCTGGCATTGATGTTCGCCACCGCGAGCTTGGCGCCCTCCACCTCGCTGGCCGCCAGGGCGGACAACACACCCGTGATGGGGTCGATGAAGCCAAGCTTGATCGGCACCTCGCCGCGCGCCGAGATTATATAGGGCGACGCCACCTGCAGCGCGCCCAGAGCCGCCCCGCCCTTTATCAGCGTACGCCGGCCGATCGCCGGCAGAATCCGGTATGCCATTCGACATCTCCCCATGGTCGGTCGCTCGCGCGACCTGTTATTATCGGCACCCGCCGGGCACGGCCCGGGGACACGCATTATTGATCGCTGGAACATATGCATGCTCCGCCGGTTCGTCGAGAGATTTCCGAGGTTCTCTGTCGGACGCGTAGGATTGCTGGTTCGGCCGTGGTATGAGGCCATGCCTTCCGACCAGCAGGATCGTCGCCATGCCCGAATCACCGCAGGACATCCTGCACCTTCTGCAAGACGCACGACTCGATCCGCTCTTCGCCCCCCCCTCCCGCGTCGGCGTGGACAGCGCCTGGTATGGGCATATTCCCTTTGCGCACTGGGTGGTCAGCGTCTGCCGGCCACGCCTGTTCGTCGAACTCGGGACGCATAACGGGG
>PKWQ01000180.1 GCA_003133265.1 Acetobacteraceae bacterium | reverse complement strand
GGTGACGTCGCCGCGCTCGGCGTGCAGCAGGTTGGAGATCGCCTTCAGCGTGGTGGTCTTGCCGGCGCCGTTATGGCCCAGGAAGGCCATGATCTGCCCGGGCTCCAGCGAGATGGAGACATCGGAAATCACCGTCTTCGACCCGTAGCCGGCGCCGATCGAGGCGAGTTGCAACAACATGGTCAGATCGCCCCGCCGAAATAGATTTCCGCCAGTTTCGGATCGGCGACGATCGCCTCCGCCGTGCCCTGCGCCATCAGATGGCCCTGGTGCAGGAACAGCACCTCGTCGGCGATGCGCTGCACCACGCGGGTGTTGTGCTCCACCACCAGCAACGACTTGCCGTCGGACTGCAAGCGGCGCAGCAGCGTCATGACATTGTCGAGCGCGCCCGCCGACAGGCCGGATGCCGGCTCGTCCAGCAGCAGCAGTTCCGCCCCCGTGGCCAGCACCCGGGCGATGCAGAGCAGTTTCTGCTCGCCATAGGACAGGTTGCGCACATACTCGCCCGCCCGGTCCGCCAGCCCAACATGCTCCAGCGTCGCCATCGCCTCCGCCGTTCGCCGCGCCTGTTCGCGCGCGGTGTGGAACGGGCGGAAGATCGCGCCCAGCGGCGACTCGCCGAACTGCGCGGCGATGGCGGCCAGCACGTTGTCGCGCGCGGTCAGGTCGGTGAACAGGCGCAGATTCTGGAACGTGCGCGCGATTCCCCGGCGCACGATCTGCTGCGGCGTGTGCCCGTCCAGCGACTGGCCGCGAAACGCCACATGGCCGGTGTCGGGTTTCAGGAAGCCGGTGATCACGTTGAAGATCGTCGTCTTGCCGGCGCCGTTCGGCCCGACCAGGCAGGTGATGCGGCCCTGATCGATGCGGAAATTGGTATCGTTCAGCGCCTGCAAACCGCCGAAGCGCTTGTTGAGCCCGGATACTTCCAGATAGGCGCTCACAACTTCTCTCCCGCCAGGCCCTGCGGGCGGAATAGCATGAAGGCGATCAGCAGCAGGCCGTAGACCGACTGCCGCGCGGCGGCGGCGATCGTCGTCGGGATATCGACCAGCGCCAGCAGTTGCGGCAGCGCCAGCAGCACGAACGGCCCGATGACCGAACCGGCCAGCGTGCGCGCGCCGCCGACCACCACCATGGTCAGCAGCAGAATCGAGGCATCCAGATCAAACGAGGACGGATCGACGAAACTGAGGAAGCTGCCATACAGCCCGCCCGCCGATCCGGCGAACGCGCCGGCCAGGGCGGCGGCGGAGACCTTGGCGAACAGCACGTTCTTGCCCGCCGCCGCAACCGCCAGCTCGTCCTCGCGGATCGCGCGCAGCAGTCGCCCGTAGGGCGCGCGCATCGCCAGCCAGAAGCACAGGCACCCCAGCCCCAGCGCCACGGTCGACAGCATCAGGAACTCGCTGGTTTCCGCCACCGGCAGGCCGAAGATGTCGGGCGGCGGGATGCCCGGCAGTCCGTTGGCGCCCCCGGTGCCGTCGGTCCAGTTGGTGAAGATCGCGGTGGCCAGCAACTGGATGCCGAACGACGTCACCACGAAATAATCGCCGGACACGCGCAGCGACGGCAGCGTGATCAGGATGTTCAGCGCCACGCCGCAGCCGGCGGCGAGCACCAATGCGGGGATGAACGAGAGCGTGTCGCTCATGGTGCAGGCGGCGACGATGTAGGCGCCGACACCGAACACGGCGGCCTGGGAGACCGAGAAGATGCCGACGATGCCGACCAGCAGATTGGTCGACAGGCCGAGCAGCACATAGATCTCGGCCAGCACAAGATAGCTGTACAGGAAGTCCATGCGTTCCCCCTGTCAGCGCGCGGTGAACAGGCCGGTCGGCCTGAACAGCATGAAAATGACAAAGATAAAGAACGTCACGCCGATGCTCCACTCGCCCGGGATCACCAGCAGCGACAGGTTCTGCACCACGGCGATGGCGACCGAGAGGAAGAACGCGCCGCTGATGCTGCCGACGCCGCCGGCGATCATGGCGATGGTCGCGGTCAGCAACGCCCCTATGCCGCCATAAGGCTGCAACCCGAGATCGAGCGGCACCAGCACGCCCGGCAGCGCCACGATGGCGGAGGCGATGGCGATCACGATGACATAGACGGTCTTCGGCTCCAGTCGGGTGATCTCGGCCAGGAACGGGTTGGAGGCGACGGCGCGGATGCGCTTGCCCAGCATGGTGCGATGGGCGAAATACATCATCCCCGCATAGGCGGCGATGCCCATCAGCACGGTCAATATCTGCGCGTAGGACAGCAGGACGCCGCCCAGCCGCATCGTCCCCTGGCTCCATGAGATATGGAACTGCAGGATGTTCGGCGTGTAGATCCCGGCGATCAGGTTCTGCATCACCGCCAGCGTGCCGAGCGAGGCGATCAGCACCACCAGATGCGATGCCCGGCGGCGCTCCAGCCGATGATACAGCTGATGCTGGATCAGCGCCCCCACCACCGCGCAGACCCCAACCGCGCCCAGCAGCGAGAGCACGCTGGGCACCCCGCGCGTACTGAGCGACCAGGCGATGTAGCCGGCCAGCGTGTAGACCCCGGCATGCGCGACATGGAAGATGCGGGTGGTCGAGTAGATCAGGGAAAAGCTGATCGCCACCACGCCCAGCGCGCAGCCGGTGACGATGCCGTTGATCAGCAACTGTAACAGGATCATCGGCTGGCGCGCCGTCCGTCGGGCTTGCGGCTTACTGCGACTTCATTTCCTTCAGCACGTTGTCCTTGCCGTCGCGCATCACGTTGATGTCCAGCGCAACGGAGGCGGTGTTGGTTTTGAACTCCATCGGGATCAGCCCCTGGAACTTGCGGACGTCGAAGATCGCCTGGCGCAAATTCTCGCCGCTGACCGGCTTCTTGTCCTTCAGCACCTTTTCCAGCGCGGTCAGGATGATCGTCGCGGCGTTGTAGTACTGCTTGGCGAAGAACTCCATGTCGGCATTGTATTTCTGCTTGAACGCCGCCGCCAGCGCGGGGGGCGCGGATATCTGCACCTGGGTATGGATGAACCCGGACGAGGCGGGATCGGCGATGGTGTCCGGATCGGAGAAGAACGACGTGCCGGCCACAGTGAAGTTCAGGCCGAGCTGCTTGGCCTGCTGCGCCAGCGGCAGCATGCCGGCGGTGATCACCACGTACATCACATCCGGCTTCGCCGCCGCCAGCTTCAGCAACGCCGGGCGGTAGTCGGTCTGGCCGAACTGGCTTGGTTCCTCCGCCAGGATCTTGCCGCCGGCCTTGACGAAGCTGTCGCGGAAATCATCGCGCCCGCCGATGCCGGCGGCGTCGTTCTCGAACAGGACGGCGGCGTTCTTCTTGCCCTCGGCGACCAGGTACTTGGCCATCACCGACACCTCGTCGCCGGTGGTCGGCAGGGTATTGAACAGATAGGGCGAGGCGGTAGCCAGCTTGTCGGACTGCGCGCCGGCATTGACCATCAGCACCTTCTTGCGCGTGGCCAGCGGCGCCATCGCCAGCGTCGGACCCGAATAGCCGGTGAAGATCATCGGCACATGCTGCAGGTCGACCAGCTTGTTGAACGACAGCACGGATTGATCCGGTTTCGCCTGATTGTCCTCGAACAGCACCTCGATCTTGTTGCCGAGGATACCGCCCTTGGCGTTCGCCTCGTCGATGGCGAACTGGATGCCGCGCTGCTCCTGGGTGCCCACGACGGCGCCCGGTCCGGTCAGCGGCAGGATGGCGCCGAAGCGGATGGTCTCCGCCATCGCGCCGCCACTCGCGGCAAGGCTGACGGCAAGCGCTGCTAGGCCGACGCGAATCGTGCGCAACATCGACATTCTCCCCCGAACATATTTTCGTTGGGGGGAAACTAAGGCCGAGCCTTCCGCCGGGTCAAGGCTGTCTGGGCGGCAGCCCGCCCCGGCTGCCTATTTCTTTACCCCCAGGCCGCGCATGAACCGGTCGCGGATCTGCGCCGGATCGCGCTCGGTGGTGTCCACCGGCTTGGAGGTGTCGATCCGGCAGCCGATCAGCCACGGCCCGTCCTCGGCCAGGGCGCGGTCGATCAGCTCGTCGAAATGGCTCTCGTCCGCCGCCCACATGCTCTGCCCGATGCCCGCGCCGCGTGCCATCGCCACGATGTCGGCGCCGAGCCCGGTGGCCGCGACCTGTCCGCCGGTGATCTGGTAGGCGCCGTTGTCCAGGATGACGACGATCAGGTTCTTCTGCTTGCGCGCGGCGATAGTGGCCAGAGCGCCGACCTGCATCAGGATCGAGCCGTCGCCTTCCAGCGCGATGGTCTTGCGCTCCGGCTGGGCGATGGCGACGCCGAGCGCGATCGGCGCGGCCAGCCCCATGCTGCCCAGCATGTAGAAATTCTGCGGCCGGCGGCCGGCGGCCCACAGGTCGAAATTGCTGTAGCCGATGCCGCCGATCACCGCCTCGTCGCGGTGAAGCTTCTTCACCATGCGGGAAATGAGATCGAACCGGTTCATCACCTTGGCCTGATCCCGCACCAGCGGGGTATTCGCGGTCTGCGACATGGAGCTGCTCATTTCTGGAATACCTTGCCGCCGGTCAGCAGCGGCGAGAGGATGAAGGTGACCGGCGCCTGGGTGGCCACCGCCTGGCGGATGGAGCGGTCGACGATGAATTCCACCTCGTCCAGCCGCGACAGGGTGTGGTGCTCGATCGCCAGGCAGTCCAGCACCGGGCGCATCGTGCGCGCCACCAGCGCCTGGCCGATATTGAATTCCCCCAGCGTGCCACGCTCTGAAACCATCATCATCACCGGGATCTGGAACGGCACCGCCAGCGAGGCGAGCACGTTCGCCAGGGTGGCGAAGCCGCTGGTCTGCATCAGCACGATGCCGCGCATGCCCGCCATCCAGGCGCCGGAGACGATGCCCACCGCTTCCTCCTCCCGCGTGGTGGAGAACACGGTGAAGAACGGGTCGGCCTGCACCGCCTCGATCAACGGGCGCAGCACGTTGTCGGGCACGAAGGTGATCAGCCGCACGTCGTTCGCCTTCAGCGCGTCGCGCACGATCTCGTGCCAGGGACGCAGGGCCTCGGCGCGTTGGGGATCGGTATCCGTCGTCATGGCTCACTCCTGATCGGGCTGTCGGCCCAGCCTGTCGGCCCACTCTGCGACAGAAACCCCGCGACGAAAAGCCGGGGGCGGGTTGCACGGGGAACGATGCGTTCGTATACGGGCAGATCGGGAATCGGCGAAGGCACCGTGATGATCGATTTCAACCGGACCTGGGATGTGCTGGTGGTGGGCGGGGGCAACGCCGCGCTGTGCGCCGCCGTCACCGCGCGGGAGGCAGGCGCCAGCGTGCTGCTGCTGGAGCACGCGCCGCGGGCGTTTCGTGGCGGCAACAGCCGCCATACGCGCAACTTCCGCGCCATGCACGAACAGCCCACCTCCGTCCTGACCGATGCCTATCTGGAAGAAGAATACTGGGACGATCTGAAGCGCGTCACCGGCGGCAACACCGACGAGAAGCTGGCGCGCATGACGATCCGCGCATCCTCGGGCGTGTTCGGCTGGATGCAGCAATCCGGCGTGCGGTTCCAGCCATCGCTCACCGGCACGCTCAGCCTGTCGCGCACCAACGCCTTCTTCCTGGGTGGCGGCAAGGCGCTGCTGAATGCCTACTACCTGACCGCCGAACGCCTCGGCGTGCAGATCCTGTACGACTCGGAGGTGCAGGCCCTGCATGTGCAGGACGGCTTCGTCCGCTCCGCCGACATCACCTTTCGCGGATTCCCCGAAACCGTGCGCGCCAAGAGCGTGGTCGTCGCCTGCGGCGGGTTCCAGGCCAATCTGGACTGGATGCGCCGCTACTGGGGCGACGCGGTCGATAATTTCGTGATCCGTGGCACGCCCTATGCGCGCGGGCGGGTGCTGAAGAACCTGCTGGACCAGGGCGTGGCCCCGGTCGGGGACGCGACGCAGTTCCACGCGGTGGCGCTGGATGCCCGCGCGCCGAAGTTCGACGGCGGCATCGCCACCCGGCTGGACAGCGTGCCGTTCAGCATCGTGGTGAACCGCGACGGCGACCGCTTCTACGACGAGGGCGAGGATTTCTGGCCCAAGCGCTACGCCATCTGGGGCCGGCTGATCGCCCAGCAGCCCGACCAGATCGCCTACTCGATCTTCGACCAGAAAAGCGTCGAGATGTTCATGCCCTCGATCTATCCGGCGATGAAGGCCAACACGCTGGGCGAGCTGGCGCAGAAGCTCGGCACCGATCCCGCCAAGGTCGAGGCCACCGTGGCGCGCTACAACGCGGCGGTGCGAACCGGGACGTTCGATCCCGGCAAGCTCGACGATTGCGTGACCGAGGGCATCAGCCCGCCGAAGACGCACTGGGCGCGGCCGATCGACAAGCCGCCTTACTACGGCTACCCGCTGCGCCCCGGCATCACCTTCACCTATCTGGGGGTACGGGTGAACGAGCAGGCGCAGGTGCTGATGGAGGACGGCCGCCCCTCCGGCAATCTGTTCGCCTCCGGCGAGATCATGGCGGGCAACATCCTGGGCAAGGGCTATCTGGCGGGATTCGGCATGACGATCGGCACGGTGTTCGGCCGCATCGCGGGGCAGGAGGCGGCGAAGCATGCGCGAAACTGAGGCGGTTGCCGATGCCCGCCGGTTCATGGAGATCTGCAATGGCTGCCGCTATTGCGAGGGCTTCTGCGCGGTGTTCCCGGCGATGGAACTGCGCCGGGATTTCAACAACGCTGACCTGAGCTACCTGGCCAATCTCTGCCATTCCTGCCGCGCCTGCTTCCATGCCTGCCAGTACGCCCCGCCGCACCAGTTCGGCGTCAACGTGCCGCAGGCGCTGGCGGAAGTGCGGGCGGAAACCTACGAGGAATATGCCTGGCCGAAGCCGCTCGCCGGCCTGTTCCAGCGCAACGGCCTGGTGGTGTCGCTGACGGCGGCGGCCTCCATCGCGCTGGTGCTGATCCTGGCGAGCGCGCTGCAATCGTCCGGGGTGCTGTTCGCCGCCCATCCGGTGGCGCCGGGCGCGTTCTATGCGGTGATCCCGCTGCCGGTGATGCTGTGGGCCGGGGTGCTGACCTTCGGCTTCGCGCTGGTCGCGCTGTTCATGGGGGCACGCAATTTCTGGCGCGATGCCGGCGGCTCCGGCGTCGGCGTGCGCTCGATATGGGAGGCGCTGCGCGATGTCCTGACGCTGCGCAATCTCGGCGGCGGCGGCGACGGCTGCAACACCCGCGACGAGAGCTTCTCGATGACGCGCCGCTGGCTGCATCACGCGATGTTCTACGGCTTCATGCTCTGCTTCGCCGCGACGGTGGTCGGCACGGTCTACCACCATTTCCTCGGCCTCGTGGCGCCGTACCCGCTACTGAGCTGGCCGGTGGTGCTGGGCACGCTGGGCGGGATCGGGCTGCTGATCGGCACCGTCGGCCTGTTCGTGACCAAGCTGGTCGAGGATCCGATGCCGCAGGCGCGCAAGCTGCTCGGCATGGATGTGGCGATGCTGGTGCTGCTGGCGCTGGCGGCCTGGACCGGGCTGGTGCTGCTGGTGCTGCGCGCCACCGACGGGATGGGCATCGTGCTGGCCATCCATCTGGGCGTGATCCTGGCGCTGTTCCTGGTGCT
>PKWQ01000069.1 GCA_003133265.1 Acetobacteraceae bacterium | reverse complement strand
CATCGCCACAGTCCATCTCCCCAGCCGGTGAATTACACCAATGTGGTCCCGACACTTCTTGCCTGTGTTTCGGCGTGGGGTCCCGACGCCGATCGGCGCGCTAAGCCGTTGATCTGGCTGGCAGCGCGGAGGGTACCGGATGGCGCCGATTTACACATGTCCGCGCGACGTTCTGCACATGGCGCTCGAAGTATGGTGGCATGGACGTGTCTGACGCGCACCGGCTGAAGACGCTGGAGGACGAGAACGCCCGGCTGAAGGAGTTGCTACCGGATCACGCCACGTTTGCCGAGTTCATCCAGCCGCGCCGCGTCGCAGCCGAGCGCGCCCAGGATTTCCCGCGTGTGCTCGCCCAGGCGCGGCGCCGGCCTGCGAATCGCCCCGGGCGTGCGGGACAGGCGTGGAATGATGTTGTGCATCATCATGTGGCCCATNNTGGTAGACCGGCGCGGCGGTGATCTCCGCGCGCACGAAAATGTCCATCACCTCGGCGAGATCGCGCGCGGCGACGAACTCTTTGATCGGCTTCTCGCATTCCTCGACGTTGCGCACGCGCGCGGCATTGGTGGCGAAGCGCGGGTCGGTAATCATGTCGGGCCGCCCGATGGTGCGCATGATACGCTCGGCCATGGTCTGCATCGCACCCGAAACGGCCATCCAGTGCCCGTCGCGCGTTTGGTAGATATTGCGGGGGACGGCGTTGGCCGAGCGACTGCCGCTCCGCTTGGGCAATTGCCCCGTTGTGCGATAATTCTCGGCCTGTGGCCCGAGGATGGAAATCAGCGGTTCCAGCAGCGCCAGGTCAATCACCTGGCCGGCGCCGCCATGTTCCACCTCGCGCCGGGCGATCACCACGGCATAGGCGCCGTACATGGCGGCGATCATGTCGGCCAGCGCCAACGGTGGCAACACCGGCTCGCGGTCGGGAAAGCCGGTCATGGCGGCGAAGCCGGACATGGCCTCGACCAATGATCCGAAACCCGGACGATCGCGATACGGGCCATCCTGGCCGAAGCCGGAAATGCGCAGGATGATCAGCCGCGGATTGGCGGCGTGCAGCGCCTCGGGCGCCAGCCCCATCGCCTCAAGCGTGCCAGGGCGAAAATTCTCGATCAGTATGTCAGCGGTGGCGATCAGTTCCCGCAGCAGCGCCAAGCCCTCGGCGTCGCGCAGGCTGAGCGCCACGCTCTTCTTGTTGCGCCCATAGAGTTTCCATTGCAGGGAACGTCCCTTCACCTGCAGGGCGCGCAGCGGATCGCCCTTGTCCGGATCCTCGATCTTGATGACCTCGGCCCCGTAGTCGGCCAATTGCATGCTCGCCATGTTGCCGGAAAAGAACCGCGACAGGTCGACCACCCGCAGGTCCGAAAGCGGTGATTTCACGTCGGGACAAAAATCGCGCTGATGGATCATGTGGTGGACAAACCCCGATCTGTACTCAGCCGGAACTGCACGAGCGTAGCCTGGGCTCGGGCAGCGGTAAAGCGGACCGCCGACCCCGGTCGAGCCATCGAAAAGTCAGACGCGGGAAGCAAGCGTCAGGGGCTATCCACATCGCTCTTCAGCCCTGCCGACCTGCGACCATTCAAGCGCCGCGCGACCTGTGCCATAGTTCTGTGGATGAAATGCACCCAAAAGTTCGGGAGGGCGGCCATGCTCGCCTATCGCGCATTCAAGAACCTGCTGGTGGCCGCGTCGTTGCTCGCCGGCGTCGCCCTGCCCGCGCAGGCGGTCGATGTCGTCATCGGGCGGGCCACCGAGCAATCAGCGCTCGATCCGCAGTATGCCCAATTCACCCCCGACGTCTCCACCGCCGACAACATCTTCGAGCGCGTGGTCACCGCGAGCCCCTCTCTCAAGCTCGGCCCCGGACTTGCGGTGTCTTGGCGATTGGTCGACCCGACCACCTGGGAGCTGAAGTTGCGCCCGGGCGTACGCTGGCACGACGGCTCTCCCTTTACCGCCGAGGACGTGGCCTTCTCGCTCAAGCGCGCCCACTTCATACCGAACAGCCCGGCACCGGTGGCGGCCTACGTCTCGGCCGTCAAGGACACCGAAGCGGTCGATGACCTGACGCTGCGCGTTCACACGGTGACACCGGCGCCGCTGTTGATCGAGCAGATCGGTCAGATCTTCATCATACCCGCCAAGCTCGGCGCCTCCGTCACCACCGAGGATTTCAACTCCGGCCGCGCCGTGATCGGCACCGGCCCCTATCGTTTCCGCTCCCGCCTTCCAGGCGATAGCGTGGTGGTGCAGGCCAATCCCGACTACTGGGGCGAGAAGCCGAAATTCGGCACCGTCACCCTGAAATTCATCTCCAACGATACGGCGCGCAGCGCCGCCCTGCTGTCCGGACAGGTGGACGTGATCGAACAGATCCCGCCGACCGACGTCCCCGCCCTTTCCAGCCGGCCGGGGATCACTCTGTTCCCGGCCGTGTCGATGCGTATCGTCTATCTCGCGCTCGATTCGGCGCGCGACGTCAGCCCCTTCGTCACTGACAAGGACGGCCGGCCGATGCAGGCCAACCCGCTGCGCGACCGGCGGGTGCGGCTCGCGTTGTCGATGATGATCAACCGCGATGCGATCGTCGATCGCGTGCTGGGTGGCGCCGGCGTCGCCGCGGGGCAGACCGAGCCGGAGGGATTTGGCGGCCACGACCCGAATCTGCGGCCAGTGTACGACCCGGTCGGAGCGAGGAAGCTGCTGGCGGAGGCCGGCTATCCCAACGGCTTCGGGCTGACCGTCCATGGCTCAAACAACCGCTTCCCGAAGGATTCGGAAGTGACGCAGGCGCTCGGCCAGATGTTCACGCGGGGCGGCTTGCGTATCAATGCGGTCGAAGTGTTGCCGTACAATGTCTACGCCGGCCAGGCGACGCAGCGGAAATTGAGCGCCTTCGTCTTCAGCTACGGCAACACCACCAACAATGCATTGCTCGGCCTCTCCGCCCTGCTCCACACCTATGACGCGCAAGCCGGCCTGGGGCAACTCAACCGCGTCCGCTATTCAAATCCCAAGCTCGACGAGATGCTGGAGCGCGCCTCCGCCGAGTTCGACGAAACCAGGCGCAATGCCCTGCTCGCGGCGGCTGCGGACGAGGCGATGCATGACGGCGCGTTGATGCCGCTTTATTGGCAGAAGCTCTATTGGGGCTCACGCAAGGGCTTCATCGTCACCCCCGACCAGGGCGAGCGAACGAGCGCACTGTTCATCGCCCCCGAGAAATGACGGGTGCAAAATCGCGCGTAACTTTGGCGCGATTTCATACGTTCAGCGGGCTAACTGGTTGCGTATGAGAAATCCAGGCTAATGCATCCTATAGTCGTTGCCCGTTGCGGCTGCATCCATCGCGGGTCGTGTCAAGTCGTGGCGTCCTGCTGGATTCGTCCGGTCGGCACAGACGCGCGCTGGGGGCATCCTTGACAGTACCACGATGGTGGAGCGACGTTCGATGCAGCCCGGAGATGACATCCGTTTTGTCGATGACCGACGAGGATTCCCACTGATGGCCGCAACTCCGTTATTGTTTACGCCGATCGATCTGCGCGGCGTGCGCCTGAAGAACCCTATCGTGCTTTCGCCGATGCTTGTCCGTCGTCGAATGCTTTGAGACAGGGAGCGTTTCTGTCTAACGGAGGCTCTGGCCCATCTGGTGATAGAGGGGTTAGGCGGCTTTCTGCTGGTGGATCAAGCGGCGCTGCTGGATGGTCTGGCGTTTGATGCGTTCTCGGTCGAGGAGGATGGTTTGGCCGCGGCCGAAGTAGACATCTGCCGGTGTGAGATTGCGCAGGCTCTCGTGGTAGCGCTAGTGGTTGTAGTTGTCGACGAAGGCCTCGACCTGAGCATCGAGATCGCCGGGCAGGTAGTCGTTCTCGAGCAGGATGCGGTTCTTCAGGGTCTGGTGCCAGCGCTCGATCTTGCACTGGGTCTGCGGATGGCAGGGCGCACCGCGGACATGCTCGATGCGTTGTCGGCGAGCCATTTGGCCAGGTCAGCGTCGCTAGCCGCCATGCCGGTGCAGAGCTTCCAGGCGATGATGTCGCGGGAGAAGTCGTCGAGCACGGTGGAGAGATAGAACCAGCCCCGGACGATCACCTTCAGGTAGGTGAAATCGGTCTGCCGGAGCTGGTTGGGGGCGGTGGTCTTGGTGTGGAATTCGTCGGCCGCCTT
>PKWQ01000300.1 GCA_003133265.1 Acetobacteraceae bacterium | reverse complement strand
ATCTGCGGCGAGCATGGCGGCGACCCGGCCTCGATCGCGTTCTGCGAGGAAATCGGCCTGGATTACGTCTCGTGCAGCCCGTACCGCGTGCCCGTCGCGCGGCTCGCGGCGGCGCAGGCGGCGCTGGGCGCGGGCGGCGACCGCACGGCCTGAGGCTGGCTTCGCTGGGTCTACCTGAACACCGGTGCTGTCCTAATTAGGACGGGCGGCGGGCGAAAGTAGGACATTGGGCTGCCGGGCTTACGCCCGACCTCCCTGGATAACGGCAAACTGAGGCCGCTGCGGAACCGCCGGCGACATCGGCGCCAAGGGTGCGACCGGCGCGGGGGCGCCCAACTCAGGGCCATCTGCCGCCTCGGCTGCATCGATCAGTTCCCCAATGGTCCAAATGTGGTCAGTCACTCCAAGCGCCATCGCTGGCGTGGAGCGCAGCGTCTCGTGCCAGCGGCAGAGGTTGTAATGCGCGACGAACAGCGCCACTGCCGCTTCGTGGTTGCCGAGCTTCTTGGAGAACCCATTGGTCAACCGCGTGAACCGGCGCGCCTGCATTCGGATCGTGAGATTGGACCGTTCGACATACGACGTGCTGATCTCGGACCGATGTGGGCGCCCAGCCACGGATGTCTTGCGTACATTTACTACCCAGCCGGGCGAGTAGCGGCGCGCGGCATTCGGCCCCGGTTCGCCATCGAATACCTTGATGATCTGCCCGTAATCAACGTCGGCACCGAACGCACGCTCAATGGCATCGGCACATGCCGGGAAGCCATCAGAACTGATCTGGGGGCGATTGACGATGCGGTCCCGCACGTCCTGGGCGAATTCAACGGTGTTCGTCCAATTCCGCTTGCCGACGAGGTAGGAGATGATCGCCTTGTGCGTGGCCGACAGGGCGGTGAACACATACTGATCGCCAAGGTCGGCAGGGTCTGTTGGCTTCAGCCGCTTCTGCTTTTTGCCGACGTAGCTCCAAATCTCATCGAATTCGAGCAGCCCGACGTGCAGGTTGCGCATCAGCGTGTCGTGCAGCCGGACGCAGCCCTGGCCGACGCGGAGGCCGAGCCGCATCACGGTATCGCGGTGGGTGTCGGTCAGCCGTTCGGTGGCGCGGATGCTCACGCCTTCCGTGAGGGCAGCGATGACGGCGATCTGCCGGTCGCGGGGGAGGATGTTTGCCATGGGTCGGTCCAAAGCTGTGAACCGATCCCGGTTCCGCTGGAAATGGAGCGCCAACTCCGTTATATACCAGCAGAAGATCGCGATACCGGGGGTCGGTCCCTGGGTTTCGGTTTAGCGGCCGGGCACCGCGCCAACGGTTTCCGGCTCAGCTGATTCCTGGTTCCCCCGCCAGGATTCGGACCTGGATTCCCTCGGGCGTAACTCCGGGCGTCCTACCGCTAGACGACAGGGGACCAAGACAAAGGCCGGTTAGGGGCCGCTCCCGCTCGATTTCGCAGTCAGGCACAGGAGCGGCCCCGCCTATTCATCCTCGCCCCGCACGCCGGCCGTGAAACGCGCGGGGCTCGCTACCCTCCTGGTCATCATCATCTCCATTCTATGATCCTACCGTAGATCGCGGGCGACCGCCTGTCCAGACTTTTTTGCGGGCATATCCGAAAAAGTTCTTGCTCATATATCTATTCCCGTTTAGTCATTCTCTCACATAGGAGTATGACCTTATGAGCGGAAATGACAGCAAAGCCCCCGAAGTCCTAAAGAAGGCGCGTGAGGGGCGCAGCCCGGCCTATCCCTTTATCGGGCTGCAAGAGGCCCTCCGACGCGCCGAACAGTTCCGACGCACCGAGGGGAAACATCTTGTCCCGCTCACGTCAGCCTATAAAGCATGGCGCGTCAGCGAAAAGACGGCTGCGGCTCGCCAAACCGCTGCGGCACTTGGCCATTTCGGGCTGTTCACTTTCTCCGGTAGCGGGGAGGGCCGGCAAGCGCGGCTTACAGACCTTGCCCTGAAAATTCTGCTAGATACCCGCGAGGTCTCTCCTGAACGGGACGAGCTTACGCAACAAGCGGCGCTCAGCCCCGCCATTCACAAAGAGCTACGGCAGAAATGGCCCGATGATCTCCCATCTATCGCGACGATGGAGACCTACCTTGTTCGTGATCGTGGGTTTAGTCGCGCCGGAGCGCTTCTCCTGATTAATGAGTACAAAGACACTTTGGCCTTTGCGAAGGTGTCTAAGTCGGCTAATATGCCGAATGCCAATGTCGGTCAAAGTGAGATAGTTGATCAGGAGCCAGAAATCGAGATCGGCGATCTAGTGCAAGCTGAGGTAGATGGTGCACTGGCATTTGAGGAACCCAAGCGCGTCCGGGCGTTTCAGGAGCATGAAGGACGGCAGTGGGTTTTCGTCGAAGGTCACGAGGCGGGAATTCTAATGGAACAAACGATTTTGATAGAGAAGGGTGCGGGAGAAGAGACCAAGCTTCCACCTACGCCGCCCAAGTTGCCTTTGAAGCCGGCGGCGGGTATCCGGCCGCCAATATTGCTGGGTGTCCGACGCGAAGTTTTTGCGCTTGATGAAGGCGATGTGACGCTGACTTTTCCCGAGAAGATGTCCTCCGGAAGCTATGAGGATTTGGAAGCGTATCTGAAAATCTTCCTGCGGAAGGCCAAGCGCCAAGTGGATGTGGCAAAGGCCGCAGCAATCGAGAGCGGCGATCCCGACGACATCACAATGGCCTAGCGGACAACGAAATTAGGACACCCACTCTGTCAACTTAGGACAGTGAGGACAAATCAGGACGCTACCTGAACACCGCCTCGATTGACGACCTCGGCGCCGCGCCGCATCCTTCCCGGTCGGTTTCCCGAAGGAACAACGCATGGCCCTGGGCAGGAGCAGCCGCGTCAGTCTGCTGATCGGCACGGCGCATTTCCTCTCGCATTTCTACATGCTCTGCCTGCCGCCGATGTTCCTTGCCTGGCAGGTGGCGTTCGGGGTGCCGTATTGGCAGCTCGGGCTGGCCGCTGCGCTGATGTCGACGATGACCGGGATCTTGCAGACGCCGGTGGGTTTCATGGTCGACAAGCACGGCGCGCGGCGCTTCCTGATCGGCGGTACGCTGCTGATGTCGCTGTCGGTCACCGCCATGGGCTTCGCCACCGAATTCTGGCAGATCCTGTGTCTGGCGCTGCTGTCGGGCGTCGGCAACTCGGTGATCCATCCGGCCGACTACGCGATCCTGTCCGGCTCGGTGGACCAGGACCGGATGGGCCGTTCGTTCGCGTTCCACACCTTCAACGGCAATCTCGGCTTCGCCGCCGCCCCGCCGGTGATCGCCGGGCTGATGGTCGCCGTCGGCTGGCGCGGCGCGCTGATCGTGGTCGGGCTGCTCGGCGTGCCGACGGTGATGGCGATCCTGCTGCAAAGCCGCATCCTGAACGATCAGGTCCGCGCCGAGCCGAAGCACGCCGGCCCGCAGCTTTCGGGCCGGGCGCTGCTGCTGACCAAGCCGATGCTGCTGTTCTTCGCCTTCTTCATGCTGAGTGCGATGGCCACCGCCGGCATCCAGTCCTGGCTGATCACCGTGCTGCATACGGTGAACGGCTTGCAGATCGCCATCGCGTCCTCGGCGCTGACCGGCTACATGGCCGGCGCGACCAGCGGCACGCTGGTCGGCGGCTGGGTGGCCGATACGCTGAAGCGGCACATCCTGACCTTCGCGGTGGTGCTGACCACCATCTCGGCCGCGCTGCTGCTGCTGGTCGCCCTGGCGCCGCTGCCGGACCTGGCGGTGATCGTCGCCATGTTCCTGGCCGGGCTGACGCTCGGCGCCAGCCGCACCCCGCGCGACGTGATGGTGAGGGACGCGGCGCCGCCGGGTCAGATCGGCAAGGTGTTCGGCTTCATCAGCGCCGGCCTGCCACTGGGCGGCGCGCTGACCCCGGTGCCGTTCGGCTTCCTGATCGACCGAGGCCACCCCGAACTGGTGCTGGTGCTGATCGCCGCCATCCTGCTGCTCAGTCTGTTCTGCGGCGGTTCCGCGCAGTCCGCCGCGCGCTCGGCGGCAACGGCGCCGATTCCTGCGGAATAATCGCTCTCACCAGCGATTCACCAGCCGTTGACCCTGGGCCAGATCGCCACCACCTCGTCGTCGCCGTCGGTGACATAGTAGCGGTCGTGCGCCGCCGCCGTCATGCAGGTGTGGTTGGGGGCGATGCGCAGCTTGGCGCCGACCGGCAGGTTGACCGGGTATTGCGGGTCCAGCTCGATCACCCCGTGTTCCTGATAGGCCTTGCGCACGATGGCGTTGCCCAGGGTCGGCTTGCCGGCGATGTCCAGCGTCAGCCCGAAGCCGTAATCATGCGTCGTCGCCTCGGTGCTGCGGTCCTTCGACAGCGCCATCCCGCCGGCATCCACCAGCAGCTTGCCGGGGCGGCGGCCGATCACGCTGGTCAGCACCGTCATCGCGATGTCCTCGATGGCGTGGGTGCCGATCTCCGCCTGGAACAGATCGCCGAACATATAGACGCCGGCGCGCACCTCGGTGATGCCGACCAGCGAGGCTGCATGCAGCGCGGTGGGGGAGCTGCCCATCGAGACGATCGGCACGGTGTGGCCGGCCTCGCGCAGCCGCTCGGCGGCGCGCACCGCGCCGTGGCGCTCGGCCTCGGCGATGCGGGCCATGTCGGCGATGCTGCGCCCGGCATAGCTGTGCCCGGCATGGGTCATCACGCCCGCGAGGTTCGGCCCGAGCCGTGCCGCGATGTCGAGCAGTGCCGCGTCGTGCGGCCCGACGCCGCCACGGCCCTCGCCGGTATCGACCTCGATCAGCGTACGCGGCGGCGCCGGATGCGCGGCGATGGCGCTGGCGGTGTCGGGATCGTCGGTGAGGACGATGATCGCCGCACCGCTCTGGTTCAGCTTGGCGACCTGATCCAGCTTCTGCGGCGTGATGCCGACCGCGTACAGGATGTCGGCGATGCCGTGCGAGGAGAAATATTCCGCTTCCGCCAGGGTGGAGACGGTGATGCCGCCGGGCTGGCCGACCAGCGCCAGGCGGGCCACGTCGATCGATTTCGCGGTCTTCATGTGTGGGCGCAGCGGCACGCCATGCCGGGCCAGCGCCCGGGCCATGGTGGCGAGGTTGTGCAGCAGGATGCCGCGGTCGAGCACCAATGAGGGCGTGGGTAGATCGGTTAGTTTCATGCGGCCTCCGGGGACCAGTTTGCGTCGGCGTCGATGGGAATGACCGGGCGCGGCATGTGCGTCCAGTCGAAGCGGGACAGGATCGGGCTGGTCAGGCCGGGGGCGTCGACCTCGACGACCTGCTCGTGGCGGAAGAACTCGTCGAAACCGCCGCGAAAATGGCCGCGCGATTTCACCACCACCACGCGGGCGGCGCCGATGTCCAGCCCGAAGCTCTCCAGGAAGGCGGGGTCGGCGCATTGCACGCGCTGGGAGATCACCACGACGACGATGCCGCCGAGATCGAGTGCCGCCGACGGGCCGAGATCGATGGTCCCGCCGGCGAAGATGCCGCGCCGTGCCTGCACCGGACCGGGATGCAGCGCGCGCACGCGGGCCGGCGCGGCGAACGGCTTGGAGAACGCGTCCCCGCCATCGCGGTTGAAGCGGGCGGTGAAGCCGGCGCCGAGCCCGAGCCGGTGCGCCTCCGCCGCCAGCGCGGGGTCGTTGATCACGCCGACGATTGCGTCCTTCACCCCGGCGGCGAGGAAGGCCTCCAGGATGAACATCGTGTTGCCGCGCCCGCCGCCGCCGGGATTGTC